>CALEZJ010000001.1 GCA_937927885.1 uncultured Paracoccaceae bacterium
ATCCGGGCCAGCGGCACCCAGTCGGCGGCAGGCCGGGCGCGGTTCGTGATCGAGGCGGCGCTGGCCGACCTCGCGGCGCTGGTGCCGGGCATCCACGGGCAGGCCCAGCTCGCCAGCGTGGTCACCCGCGAACCGGGCGCCACACGTTATGGCGTGACGGCGGATCTGAGCGGCCCGTCCGACCTGCGGCTGGCGCTCCGGGGGCATGTGAACGACGACCAGACGCTGGACCTTGCGCTGGACGGGCAGGTTCAGGGGGTGATCGCCAATCCGACCATCGAACCCTCCAGCGTCCAGGGCCTGATCCGCTTTGACGGCACGATGCGCGGCCCGGCGGGGCTCGATGCCCTGCGGTTGCAGGCCCGGGTCAGTGGCGGGCGTTTTGCCATGCCCGCGCAATACATGGCCTTCCATGACATCGAGGCCAGTGCCCAACTCATCGGGGCACAGGCGCAGGTGCGGGTGTCGGGCGTCTCGCAGGGCGGAGGCAGCGCGCTGCTCGAGGGGACCATCCGGCTGGACCGCGGGCGCGCGGCCGATCTGGCCCTGACGGCGCAGGATCTGGTGGTCGGGCAGCCGAACCTCTTTGACGCTCAGGTGTCGGGCCGGTTGCGACTGGCGGGACAACTGGCCACCGGCGCGCGGCTTAGCGGCACGCTCGACCTCGCGCAGGCGGAAATCCGCATTCCGAACTCGCCGCTGGCCCGTTCGGGGGTGGGCATCGCGGGGCTGCGCCATGTCGGCGAGGATGCCGCCAGCCGCGCCACCCGCGCCAATGCGGGCATTGCCTCGGGTACCCGGGTGGGCAGCGCGCCGGTGCCGCTGGAACTGGATCTGGTGCTGAACGCGCCGGGGCGGGTTTTCGTGCGCGGGCGCGGGCTGGATGCGGAACTGGGCGGCAGCCTGCGGCTGGGCGGAACCACCCGTGCGACCGTGCCCGCCGGCAGTTTCCAGCTGATCCGGGGGCGGCTGGACCTTTTGGGCAACCGCTTCGTGCTGACCGATGGCTCGGCCAGCATGATCGGCAGCTTCCTGCCCTTCATCCGCCTGACCGCGACCACCGAAAGCGGCGGGGTGCTGACCTCGGTCACGCTGGCCGGGCAGGCCGACAGCCCCGAGATCACCTTTTCCTCGGTCCCCGAATTGCCCCAGGACGAGGTTCTGGCCCGGCTGATCTTTCGCCGGGCGCTGACCTCGCTGTCCCCCTTTCAGGCCGCGCAACTCGCGTTGTCGGTGGCCACGCTGACCGGCCGGGCGGACGATTCCATCCTCGGTCGTACCCGCGCCGCGATGGGGCTCGATGATCTCGACTTCACCGTCGATGCGCAGGGCAACACCCAGCTTCGCGCCGGGCGCGCGCTGGGCGAGCGGGTCTATACCGATGTCAGCGTCGACAGCGCCGGGCGCGGCGAGGTGTCGATCAACCTGAACCTCAGCCCCTCGGTCACCCTGCGCGGGCGGGCCGATACGCAGGGCGGCTCGGGGATCGGGCTGTTCTTCGAACGCGACTATTGATCCGGGCTCAGCGCCGCCCGATGGCGCGCTGAAAGGCCGGGCGCGCGCTGAGGCGCTGGAAATACTCGGCCAGCACGGGTTCGGTGATGTCGAATTTCGCCGATTTCGCCCACAGCAGGCAATGCGCCAGCACGATGTCGGGCACCGTGAACGCATCCCCCATCACGAAAGGCCCATCGCCCATGCGCTGCACGAAACTCGCCTGGTTGCGGGCGAATTCCCATTTGAGCGAGTCCTTCACCCCCGCCACGCGCTGATCCTCGGGCAGGATGAAGCTGTGGCGCGCGGCGGTCCACAGGATCGCGTCGAATTCGTCCAGCAGGCAATGCGTCATCGCATCCTGCCTTGCCCGCGCCAGCGTCCCCGCCGGGGCGGTGAAACGGCCATGCGCATCGGCCAGATACTGGATGATCGCGGTGGAATCGGTGATCGGCTCGCCATCGACCAGCAGGACCGGCACCTTGCCGCGCGGGTAATGGCGGGTGACATCCTCGGCATGGGGTTTGACGCTGACATGCTCAAAGGGCAGGCCGAGTTCTTCCAGCATCCAGGCCGGGCGCGCCGCCCGCGTCGCCAGGGCGCCGATCAGGGTGTATTGGGGCATGATGGATCCTCCTGACGGGCATCAAGCACGGGCGGCGCCCCCGGTGCAAGGGGCGCAGGTTGCCAGGAACCCCTCTCGGTGCTAGCATGGCCGCGTGGCGGCGAGCGTTTCGCCGCCTTCCCACAGGGGACTGGATGTTCGAGCTTGTGTGAAAAGGCTCTCTGATCCGCAGAGAGCCGGGTGAACCCATGACCGCCTGATGCCATTGCATCGGCGGCTTTGTCGCATCCTTGCACGAGTTTTCCATGAATCTCTCACGCAGTGAGCAACGTGTCTTGCACGTTCTGGCTCTGGGCGGTCGTATCCTGCATCAGCGGGGCGATGGCCCGAAAATCACCTCGATCACCTGTGTTACCCGCGACGGCATGATCCTGTCCGATTGCACCTTGGCGGTATTTGCCCGGTTGCGCACCCGGCGGCTGATCGAATCGCACACGGGCAGCCCCTACCGCATCTCGCATCGCGGCCGACTGGCGGTGCGCGCGCAATTCGACAATCAGGGGGGGTGATCCGGGGGCGGCGGGGGGCCTAGCGCCGCCCCGCCATCCGCGCCAGTCGGATCAGGGCGCGTTCGGCCAGCGCACGGGTCGGCGCGCGGGTGGACGAGCGCAGCATCAGGTCGGTCGAGGTCAGATCGCGCAGCGCGTCCTCCAGCCGTTCCAGGCTCCAGTTCTGCGCCTGCCGCAGCATCCGGTCGCGGCGGGGACCATAGACGGGCGGGCGCAGCGCCTCGATGCCGCGTGCGGGACCGCCCGGCGCGCTGACCAGCGCGTGAAGGGTGCGAAAATGCCGCGTGGCGCCGATGAACACCGTGACCGGTTGCACCCCCTGCGCGGCGAGGCGTGACAGGATCGGCGCCAGATCGGCCACCCGCCCCTCGGCCAGGGCGGCCAGCGCGTCATCCACCTCGGCCTCGATGGATTGCGGGGCGAGGGTGGCGATTTCCCCGGGGCTCAGCGGGCTGGCATCGCCCCGCTTGTAAAGCGCGATGCGGGTCAGGGTCTGGCGGAAATCGCCGGGTTCCAGCACCTGCGCCAGCGCCACCAGATCGCGCAGCGACTCGGGCGGGAGGGCGGTCAACCCTTCGGCGCGCAGCATGGATTCGATTTCGGCCCGGTCGGGCGGGTTGTCATAAACCCCCAGCGCGAAGGCGCGCTTGTCCCCCTCGAACAGTTTTCGCAGCCTTGACGCCGGGGTCAGCGCCCCCGCGGTGACCACCAGCAGCGCATCCCCCGGCGCCCAGTCGGCCAGCGCATTCGCCAGTGCCTCGGCGGCGGCGTCGGCGGCCTCGTCGACCAGCACGGCGCGCGGGCCGGGGAAGAACCCCTGCGCCTTGATGGCCGAGGTCACCGCCGCCGGATCCCGCCTGAGGTCGCTGCCCGGAATGCGCGTCAACCGCATCTCGCCGTCGCCTTGCGGGCCGATCTGCGCCAGCACCAGTTGCACGCGCTTTTCCGCCACGCGCATCGGGTCCTCGCCGAAGATCAGCAGGCCGGGGCATCGCGGATCGGGGCGCGACAGGAACCCGGCCGCATCGCGGGGCGTCAGCTTCATGCGCGGTTCAGGGCGGGCTCGGTGTAAAGCCGGGTCACCAGCCGTTCGGCAAGAAGGCGCATCAGCCGCAGATGCGCGTCCTCGGCGGCGGTAAGGGCGGCCAGTTGCGTGCCGGTGGTGGAATAGGCGGTCTCGCCCTCGACCTGCCCCTGCGCCAGGACGCGCGGCCCATCGGTCACGGTGAAATCGACGGTTCCGAACACCTGAATGCGCGTCGCGCCGAAACCGCGCAGCGTGCCCCCGCCAACCTCGCGCGTGGCGATGGCATAGGCCAGATCGTGGCGCGGGGCCTCGGGGCGACCCAGAAGCTCCTCGAACGCGGCGACAAAGTGGAAATCGTTGCGGGTGACCGGATCGGCGGCGCGAATCGTGCCGCGCAGGGCGCTGCCCGCCCCGCCGGTCCCGTAGACCGGACGAAACGTGCAGCCGGACAGCGCCAGCGCGCCCAGCCCGGTCAGGAATCCGCGTCGATCAGACAACCACATTCACGATCCGCCCCGGCACGACGATGATCTTTCTGGGCGTGGCACCGGCCAGCCCCCGGATCACAGCTTCGTCGGCCAGCGCGGCTTTTTCAACCTCTTCGTTGCTGGCCCCGCGCGGGACGGTGATTTCCGTGCGGCGTTTGCCGTTGAACTGCACCGCCAGGGTCACACTGTCCTCGACCAGCATCGCCGGATCGGCCACGGGCCAGGGCGCCAGCGCCACCAGCCCCTCGCCGCCCTGATGGTGCCAGATGTCCTCGGCCAGATGCGGCACCATGGGGGCCATCAGTTGCGCCAGCGTGCGCATCGCCAGCTTCTGCGCCCCGCCCGAGGCTTTCGCGCGGCTCAGCGTGTTGGTGAATTCGTAAAGCTTGGCGATGGCCTTGTTGAAGGCGAATCCCTCGATCGAGGCCGTCACATCGGCAATCGCCCGGTGCATGGCGCGCATCAGGTCAAGGTCGCCTTCGCCCGGATGATCCGCAGGCAGCGCGGCGATGCGGTCGGACAGCGTCCAGACCCGGCCCAGATGCTTGAAGGTCGCCTCGGCCCCCGCCGCCGTCCATTCCACGTCGCGCTCGGGGGGCGAATCGCTCATCACGAACCAGCGCGCGGTATCGGCGCCGAATTGTTCGATGATGGCGACGGGATCGACCACGTTGCGCTTGGATTTCGACATCTTGGCGGAAGGGATGATCTCCACCGCCCGCCCGTCCTTCAGGAACCCGCCGCCGTCGCGCAGTTCCACCTCCTCGGGGAAGTGATAGACCGGCCGCCCCTGCGCATCGCGGGTCTGGAAGATCGCGTGCGTCACCATGCCTTGCGTGAAAAGCGCGTTGAAGGGCTCGATGCTTTTCGCGGGCAGGTGGCCGGTCTTGTGCATCGCGCGGGCGAAGAAGCGGCTGTAAAGCAGGTGCAGGATCGCGTGTTCAATCCCGCCGATGTACTGATCGACGTTCATCCAGTAATCCGCTTCCGCCGGATCGGTGGGCGTTGCCGCATGGGGCGCGGTGAAGCGGGCGAAATACCAGGACGAATCGACAAAGGTGTCCATCGTGTCGGTTTCACGCAGCGCGGGCTTGCCACAGGCGGGGCAGGCGCACTGGCGC
>CALEZJ010000002.1 GCA_937927885.1 uncultured Paracoccaceae bacterium
CTGTAACCCGGTCTGCGGCGGTGCGCAGGGTCTCCACCTCCAGTGCGGTGCGCAGGAACCGGGCCCGCATCACCGCCTCGCGCGAGATCAGGGTGACCGTGGTGGCTCGCTGGGGACGGATCGACAGCAACCCCAGTTTCGCAAGCCGGTAAAAGGCGTCCCGCACGGGCTGACGCGACACCCCCATCTGGGCGGCGACATCGACCTCGGACAGCTTTGCCCCGGGAACGATCTGCAAGGTCAGGATCGCATGACGCAATTCTGCAAAGACCTGATCGGCCGCCGATGGCCGCTCGACCAGATCGAGAGGCGCAAGGCGCAGGGAGGCGGATTCGCTCATGACATTCCCCAACGGGTTGTGGTGGCGACCCTAGCGGTTGACGGGCGCGTTGACAATAACGCTATACTAGCATAGTAGTCGAACCGAAGACAGCAAGAGGGGAGCTTCCGGCGTGGCATTGCTGAATCCTGATCGGCTTTTCCCCACGGATCCCGCGACGCGGACCATCGCACGCGAGCTTTATGATGGGGTCGTCGGCCTCCCCATCGTCAGCCCGCACGGCCATACCGACCCGCGCTGGTATGCCGAGGATGCGGCCTTTCCCGATCCGGCGCAGCTTTTTGTCACGCCGGACCATTATGTGTTTCGCATGCTTTGCTCGCAGGGAGTGGCGCTGAGCGATCTTGGCGTGCTGCGTATCGATGGCGGCCCGGCCGAAACTGACGGCCGAAAGATCTGGCGCCGCTTTGCGCAGAATTATCACCTGTTTCGGGGCACCCCCGCGCGGCTTTGGCTGGATCATGCGTTCCAAACGGTGTTCGGCATCGACGAGCGTCTGTGCGCGGACAATGCCGACAGGCTGTATGACCGCATCGCCGAGGCCCTGACCCGACCAGAATTCCGTCCCCGAGCGCTTTACGAGCGGTTCAACATCGAGATTATCGCCACCACCGACAGCGCCCTGGACGATCTGGGCTGGCATGCGATGATCCGCGACTCGGGCTGGAAGGGGCGGGTGGTGCCCTCCTATCGCCCGGATGCGGTCGTGGACCCGGAATTTCCGGGCTTTGCCGCCAATGTCGCGCGTCTGGGCGAGATCACCGGCTGCGACACCCTGACCTGGCCTGGTTATCTGATGGCCCATCGGGCCCGCCGAGCCTTCTTCATCGGACTTGGTTGCACTTCCAGCGACCATGGCCACGCCACGGCGCGGACGGAAAACCTGCCCGTCGCCGAGGCCGCAGCGCTGTTCGACAAGGCCATGCGCGGTGCCTGCACCGCCGACGAGGCCGATGCCTTTCGCGGCCAGATGCTGACCGAGATGGCGAAGATGAGCCTTGATGACGGGCTGGTGCTGCAAATCCACCCGGGCAGCCATCGCAACCATTCCGGTCCCGTGTTCCAGATGTTCGGGCGCGACAAGGGTTTCGACATCCCCACCCGTACCGACTACGTCCGCGCGTTGAAGCCGCTTCTGGACGCGGCTGGCATGCGGCCGGACCTGCGCGTCATCGTCTTTACCCTGGACGAGACCGCCTATGCCCGCGAACTCGCCCCGCTTGCCGGGGTCTACCCCGCGCTCAGGCTGGGCCCCGCCTGGTGGTTCCACGACAGCCCCGAAGGGATGCGCCGGTTCCGCGAGATGACCACCGAGACCGCGGGCTTTTACAACACGGTCGGTTTCAACGATGACACCCGCGCCTTCCTTTCAATCCCCGCCCGCCACGACATGGCGCGCCGGGTAGACTGCGCTTTTCTCGCTACTCTTGTCGCGACTGGGCGGCTGGATGCGGATGAGGCGCCCGAGGTCGCCCGCGACCTTGCCTACGGCCTTGCCAAGGCCGCCTACAACCTGTGACGCACCATTCTGGGAGGATTTCTATGCGCCACTTCCGCACGACCCTTGCGGCCCTTCTGGCCACGGCCGCACTGGCCCTGCCCGCCGCTGCCTGCGAGATCACGCTGCGCTCGTCCGACACCCATCCGGCCGGTTATCCCACCGTCGCTGCCGTCGAACACATGGGCGAACTGCTGCGCGAACGCTCGAGCGGGCGTATCTGTATCGACATCTTCCCCTCGGCCCAACTGGGCGAGGAGCGCGACACCATCGAGCAGACCCGCTTCGGCGTGATCGACCTCAACCGCGTCTCGATGGGTCCGTTCAACAACCTGATCGAAGAAACCAAGGTCGTCTCGTTGCCCTTCATCTTCCGTGGCACCGACCACATGCACCGCGTCATGGACGGTCCGATCGGTGACGAGATCCTCGCCGCCTTCGAGCCGCACGGGTTCATCGGACTGGCCTATTTCGACGGCGGCTCGCGGTCGTTCTACAACCGCCTGCGTCCGATCCGTTCGATCGAGGACATCGCCGGCATGCGGATCCGGGTCATGCAGTCGGATGTGTTCGTGGACATGATGCTGGCCCTGGGGGCCAATGCCACGCCGATGCCGTTCGGCGAGGTGTATTCCGCGATCCAGACCGGCGTCATCGACGGCGCCGAAAACAACTGGCCCAGCTTTGAGTCGACCGGTCACTACGAGGTTGCGGGCTATTATACCCTGAACCAGCATCTGATCGTGCCCGAGGTTCTGGTCATGTCTGCGGTCAGTTGGAACCGACTGTCGGCCGAGGATCAGGCGCTGGTGCGTCAGGCGGCCCGCGACTCGATCCCGGTGAACCGCCGACTCTGGGCCGAGCGCGAGGCCGCCTCCGAAGCCGTGGTGCGCGCGGCCGGAGTCGAGATCATCGAGGATATCGACCGCACGCCATTCATCGAGGCGATGGTCCCGGTCTATCAGCGCCACGCCAATACCCCCGCGCTGCAAAGCCTGGTCGAGCGCATTCAGGCCACGCCGTAAGTCCGACGCGGATGGCCCGGTCACGGGCCGTCCGTCTTCATGACAGCGAGAGGGGGTGGCGCATGCAGCGCGTCATGATACGGATCGCCCTGGCACTGGGCCAAGTCGCCACCGCGGCGCTGTGGCTGGCGGGCACGGCACTGGTTGCAATGACAGCTCTGATAACGGCGCATGTGATTGCCCGCTACGGGCTGAACAGCTCGATCGTCTGGTCCGAGCCGGCGGCGGTGATCCTTATGGGCTGGTTCATCTTTCTCGGCGCCGCGGTCGGTATCCGCGAGGGCTATCACCTCAGCTTCGACATCCTGATCTATCTTCTGCCCCAGCGCGGCAAGTTGGTGTTGTTCAGCCTTTCAGACCTTGCCGTCGGCGCCTTTGGGTGCGGCATGGTCTGGTATGGCGGGCAACTGGCCTGGTCGGCGGCGGGGGTGCGGTTGCCCACTCTGGGTATTTCGGGCGCCTTCGATTTCATGCCGATAACCATGGGCGGCATTCTGGTGGTGATCTTCTCGGCGGAACGTCTGGCGCGCCGTGCGGCCGGGTTGCCGACTGCACGGTTCGGCGACCAGCCCGAAGACAGGATCGAAGGACGGGCAGCCTAACATGGAAATCTGGGTACTGTTCGGCACTTTCGTGTCGCTTCTGATCATCGGCACGCCGGTCGCCTTCTGCCTTGGCATTGCCTCGTTCGTCACGGTTCTCTATATCGGCCTGCCGCCGCTGGTGGTGTTC
>CALEZJ010000003.1 GCA_937927885.1 uncultured Paracoccaceae bacterium
ATGGCGCGTCTGAGGGCCCCCGATGGCGGCTGTCCCTGGGATCTGGAGCAGGATTTCGACAGCATCGCCCCCTATACGATCGAGGAGGCCTATGAGGTCGCCGACGCCATCGCCCGCAAGGATTGGCAGGGGCTGAAGGGCGAGTTGGGGGACCTGATGTTCCAGTCGGTCTATCACGCCCGGATGGCCGAGGAAGCGGGGCATTTCACGCTGGCGGATGTGGTGCGCGCGATTTCCGACAAGATGATTGCCCGCCATCCGCATGTCTTTGGCGAGGCTGTGGTGAAGGATGCCGAGGCGCAGACCCACGCCTGGGAAGCGGTCAAGGCGGCCGAGCGTGCGGGGCGCAGCCAGACCGGCGTGCTGGATGACGTGCCCCTTGGCCATGTCGGCCTGACCCGCGCGGTCAAGCTGCAAAAGCGCGCGGCGCGGGTGGGGTTCGACTGGCCCGATGTGGCGCAGGTGGTGGACAAGATCGCCGAGGAAGCGCGCGAATTGACCGAGGCGCCGCCCGAAGCGCGGTTCGAGGAATACGGCGACCTGTTGTTCGTCATGGCCAATCTGGCGCGGCATCTGGACATTGATCCGGAAGCCGCCTTGCGGGCGGCGAATGACAAGTTCGTTCGGCGGTTCCGGTTCATCGAGGCGGCCCTGGCCGTTGAGGGACGCCGCCCCGAAGACAGCGATCTGGCCGAAATGGACGCGCTGTGGGATGCGGCGAAGCGGGCGGAAAAAGGCTGAACCGGGTGTTCAGCGTTGGCGTTCGCGCTTGCGCGTGCCCTTGGCGGCGGCGGCGCGGGCGACAGGGCCCTTGCGCGGGGCATAGCGCCCGCCCCTGCCCCGTCGCGCCCGGGCGAGAGGCTCGCCATCAACCTCGATGAGTTCCAGGACGAGGCCGCCGGTCAGGGTCTGGCTTTCGGCATCATGGCAAAAGTATTCATCCCCCAGCGAGCGGATCGGCACCAGCCCGTCGGCGCCGGTTTCATCGAGTTTGACGAATAGGCCAAAGCGCGCCACCCCGGCGATGCGTCCCGAGAAGGTGGCGCCGATGCGGTCGGCCATGAAGGCGGCAAGATAGCGGTCGGTGGTGTCGCGTTCCGCCGCCATCGAGCGGCGTTCGGTGTCTGAGATCTGCGTCGCGGTTTCAGCAAGCATTTCGATATCGGCGTCGCTGAGCCCGCCGTCGCCCCAGCGATGCGCACGGATCAGGGCGCGGTGCACGATCAGGTCGCTGTAGCGCCGGATCGGCGAGGTGAAATGCGCATAGTTTTTCAGCGCGAGCCCGAAATGGCCGAAATTCTGCGGCGAATAATAGGCCTGCGTCATCGACCGCAGGGTGGCCATATTGATGAGTTCGTCGAATTCGGTGGTTTCGGCGGCGGCCAGAAGGCGGTTGAGGTGACGCGTCTGCAGCACCTGCCCCTTGGCCAGCGTCAGGCCCGCGCTTTGTGCAACCTCTCGCAGGGCCTCGATCTTCTCGGGCGCCGGTTCTTCATGAACGCGAAACAGCAGGGGCGAGCGGCGGGCGATCAGTTCCTCGGCGGCGGCCACATTGGCCATCACCATGAATTCCTCGATCACCTTGTGCGCATCGAGCCGGTCCTTGAAGGCGACCGACAGCACCGTGCCATCGTCGCCCAGCACGATGCGGCGTTCGGGCAGGTCCAGATCCAGCGGCTGACGCGCGGCGCGGGCGGTCAGGGTGGCTTTCCATGCGGCGTAAAGATGGGTGAGGCCCTCGGCGAGGGGCTGCACGGCAGGTTCCGGCTGGCCATCGAAGGCCGCCTGCGCCGCCTCATAGCTGAGCGAGGCGCGGGAGCGCATCATGCCGCGCGCAAAGCGGTGCGCGCGCTTCTCGCCCTGCGCGTCGATGGTCAGCCGCACGGCCAGCACCGGGCGGTCAACCCCCTCGTGCAGCGAGCAGAGGTCGCCCGACAGCCGGTCGGGCAGCATCGGCACCACGCGGTCGGGGAAATAGCTGGAATTGCCGCGCAGGCGGGCCTCGCGGTCCAGCGCCGAACCCGGGCGCACATAGGCCGCGACATCGGCAATGGCGACCCAGACGACAAATCCGCCGGGGTTCGAAGGGTCAGGGTCGGGGGCGGCGCAGACGGCATCGTCATGGTCGCGTGCATCCGACGGGTCGATGGTCAGCAACGGCAGCTCGCGCAGATCCTCGCGCCCGGTCAGCGGCAATTCGGTCGCGGCGGCGGCCTCGGCCAGGGTCTGATCGTCGAACCGGTCGGGGATTCCGTGCTGGTGAATGGCGATCAGGCTGACGGCGCGCGGCGCGCCGGGGTCGCCCAGCCGTCTGGTGATCCGCGCGCGCGGCAGGCCCAGTCGCGCGGGTTGGGTCTGTTCGGCCTCGACCAGTTCGCCGTCCTTCGCCCCCTGCGCATCGGCCACGGCAACGCGCCATTCCATGTCTGCGCCCTTGTCGATGGGCAGGATGCGCCCGCCTTCGGACCCGGCGCGATAGATGCCCAGAACCGCCTTCGGCCCCTGCTGCAACAGCCGGATCGGATGCGCGTGCCAGCCCCGCGCGGTTTCGACCAGTTTGGCCAGCACCCGGTCCCCGACGCCCAGCGCGGGCTGGCCGGGGCGCTCGATCATCATCAGCACCGGCGCCGGTCCCGAGCCGCGCCATTCGGCCGGCTCGGCCATCAGGTCGCCCGCGGCATCCGGGCCGGTCACCCGCAAGATCCCGACCGGCGGCAGGCTGCCGTCGACAAAGCGCCGCTTGCGCCGGACAAACTGACCCTCGGCCTCGAGTTCGGCCAGCAGTCGTTTCAGATCGACCTTGTCCGCCCCCCCCTTTATGCCATGCGCCCGCGCAACATCGCGCAGCGTGGGGCGGCCTTCCTGCTCGGACAGCCAGCGGATCAGATCGGGTTTCGACGGCAAACGACTCATGCCCCGCCGCTAGCACGCCACCCGCGCCGCGTCACGCGCGAAAGCCGCGCCCCCTCATCTGTCCCCAAATATCCTCAGGGGGGTGAGCGCGCCAGCGCGAGGGGGGCAGAATGCCCCCCTT
>CALEZJ010000004.1 GCA_937927885.1 uncultured Paracoccaceae bacterium
TGTTCGTGGTGCGCGGGGTTGCCGGCGACGTAGCGCTGCGCACGGTGTTTGCCGGGGTCATCCCGTTCCTCGTCGCCATGATCGCCACCCTGTTCCTGATCATCGCGTTTCCGCAGATTGCGCTGACAATCCCGAATTCGATGTTCGGTGGCTGAACGCCCTTTGCCGCGCTGACCGGTTCGGATCGGCGCGGCGGGGGGTGTTTGCGCTTGTCCGGACGGAGGGTTCGAAATAACGGGAAACCTTCCTCTGCGCGTCAGGTCCATGGTTTCCACCCCCCTTCTTCAGTTCGGCACCAGCCGGTTCCTGCAGGCCCATGCGGATCTGTTCGTGTCGCAGGCGATGGCGGCGGGGGCTGCCCTTGGCCCGATCACGGTGGTTCAGACCAGCGGCGATGCCGGTCGGGCGCGGCGGCTGTCGGCGCTGGCGGACGGGTTCGAGGTGCGGCTGCGCGGGCTGGAGGAGGGTCGCGCCGTTGACCGGTCGGTGCGGGTGACCAGTGTGCGGCGCGCCCTGTCGCTGGGCGCGGATCCGGACGAGGTGCAGCGGATCGTTACCGACGAGGCGCAGATCCTGCTGTCGAACACCGCCGATGGCGGCTTTCACCCGCAACCCGCTGACGGCGGGCGCTGGTTCGATCCGGCGATGTCCTTCCCGGCCAAGCTGGCGCATCTGATGCGCCCGCGGTTCGAATCGGGTCGGCCCGCGCCGCAGGTCATGCCGACCGAACTGGTGCAGGGCAATGGCGCGGTCTTGCGCGCCCTGGTGGTGCAGG
This sequence comes from uncultured Paracoccaceae bacterium, assembly GCA_937927885.1. Classification (GTDB taxonomy): domain Bacteria; phylum Pseudomonadota; class Alphaproteobacteria; order Rhodobacterales; family Rhodobacteraceae; genus Pararhodobacter. The sequence goes on from CALEZJ010000004.1 coordinate 776, forward strand.
CCGCTGCCGCCATGCCCGCGCCCTATCGGGACTGGCTGGCCGAGGAGGTCATCTGGGTCAATTCGCTGGTCGACCGCATCGTGTCCGAGCCCCTGGACCCCGCAGGCGCGGTGGCCGAACCCTATGCGCTCTGGGCGATCGAGGACCGGCCGGGGCTGGTCCTGCCCTGTCAGCACCCCTGCGTGCAGGTGGTTCCGGATCTGGGGGGGGTCGAGCGGCGCAAGCTGTTCATCCTCAATCTGGGGCATACCTGGATGGTTGCCGACTGGCTGGCGGGCGGGCGGCAGGGCGGTGCGCTGGTGCGTGAACGGATGGCGCAGGCGGCGCTGGCGACCCGGCTGAGGGCGGTCCTGGACGACGAGGTGCGCCCGGCTTTCGACGCGGCGGGCGAGGGGGACGGGATCGCGGCCTATGTCGCCACGACGCTGGAGCGGTTCGCCAACCCGTTCCTTGACCATCGGCTGGAGGACATTGCCCGGAACCATGCCGAGAAACTGCGCCGCCGGATCGGCGCCTTTCTGGATTGGGCGCGCGCGAACGGGGATACCGGGCCAAAGCCGCGGCTTGAGGCGGCCCTGCGGGGCGAAATGGGCTGACGCGGACCCGCGCGTGGGGGCGGGTCAGGCCAGATCATGGGCGCGCAGCGACGACAGCAGCGCGGATTTCGCGGTGCGCAGATGCTGCCCGGCGGCGCGCAGGGCCGCGTCGCGGTCGCGGGATTCCAGCGCGTCGATGATCGCCAGATGTTCGTCGATGGCGGCAAGGTTGCGGCGCTTCTCGTCGCTCTTGTCCCAAAGGTAGTGGTAGTGAAAGATCAGCGAGATGACCTTTTGGAATTCGGCCACGAAGCGGTTGTGCACCACCGAGTTGACCGTCTGGTGAAAGGTCTTGTCCAGCGTTGAGAAGGCGTGAAAGTCGCCGTCGAGGGATGCCCTCATGGCCAGATGGTCCGCGCGCAGGTCAGCCAGTTCCTGCCAGACCGGGTGATCCGCCGGGGCCTTGACCACCTGGCGGATCGCGTTCAGTTCCAGCACCTTGCGGAAATCCGACAGTTCGACGGCGAAGTCGCGCGTGAAGCCCAGAAGCATCCAGCCCCCCTTTGGACGTCGCGCGACCAGACCGAAACGGCTGAGCCCGGCCAGAAATTCCTTCAGCTCGTGCGGGGGGACCGCGAAGGTGCGCGCCAGTTCGGCGACCGACAAGGGGGTGTTGGCGGGAACATCGAACCGCAGCACCCAGTCGAGGAACTGGTGTTCCAGATCGGCGGGGGTTGCAGGGGTGTGCGGATGGGCAAAGCGGTCCGAGTCGCGCGGGAACGACAGGAGGCGTTTGTCCCGCCCGTCCCATGCGATCAGGCCACCGGCCTTCAGCCGGGCGAGGCAGCGGCGGATCACCGTTCGGCTGACCCCGGCCAGATCGGCCAGCGCGCTTTCGGCGGGAAGGTCGGCGCCGAGGGGCAGCGTGGCGCAATGGTCCAGAAGCCGGTTGTAGACCGCCCGGAACCGGGTGTCGCTGCGCGCCATGTCAGATGCCCCCTGGCGCGGCTGGTTCGGAATGGCGCCGGTTTGCAATCATAAAAAACACTTGACGGGAATCAACCCCGCATGGATCAGTCCCGGCCAACTGGAAAAGCCGGGGATTGACGGCGCGGATTGCGCATCTGTCGGGACTGATCCGGCGCCCCTTCGAGAGTCCTGCGATGACCCTTCCGCCGCTGTTCCTGCGCCTCAACGAGAGCGACAATATCCTGGTGGCGCTGAGCGCGCTGGCGCCGGGCACGCCGCTGGCCGGGGGGCTGATCGCCGCCGAGGCAATCCCTGCCGGGCACAAGCTGGCCGCGCGCGCCATTGCGGCGGGTGAACCCGTGCGCAAATATGGCCAGATCATCGGTCTGGCCAGCGCCGACATCGCGCCGGGCGCGCATGTGCATGGCCACAACCTGGGCATGGGCGCGCACAGGCAGGATTACGGTTTTGCCAGCGCCGCCGTGCCGCTGGCCCCGGCAGCCGAATCCGCCGGGTTTCTGGGCTATCACCGCCCTTCGGGCCGGGTGGGGACGCGCAACTATCTGGGCATCCTGACCTCGGTCAATTGTGCGGGGTCGGTGGCGCGCTTCATCGCCGAGGCGGCCGAACGGCAGGGCTGGCTGGCCGAGTTCCCGAATGTCGACGGGATCGTGCCCATCGTGCACGGCAGCGGTTGCGGCATGGCGGGCAAGGGCGAGGGTTACGAGACGCTGTTTCGAACGCTGGCGGGCTATGGCCACAATCCGAATTTCGGCGCGATCCTGATGGTGGGGCTGGGCTGCGAGGTCATGCAGATCCCCGACCTGATCGACCGCAAGGCGCTGAAGGACAGCGCGCGGTTTCGCTACATGACCATCCAGCAAAGCGGGGGCACCCGCGCGACGGTGGACAAGGGCGTGGCGTTGTTGCGCGACCTGGCGG
>CALEZJ010000005.1 GCA_937927885.1 uncultured Paracoccaceae bacterium
AGCTTCCAGACCATCACGCGCCTCCCGGTGACCTCAGCCTATGCGGCCCGCGCGCTCCCGTCAGGCCCCGAACCGGGTGATCCGCAGGTTGCCCGCGCCGTCGTTGTAGGCTTGCAGGACGAACATCTCGCCGCGCAGGGCCCAGCCGATCAGGGTCAGCGCCTGCGCGGGGCTTCCCGCGCTCAGCGCCAGACGGCGCGGTTCGTCCGCGTGAAAGGCGCGGTCGGTCCAGCGGCATTCGCCCGCCGCCGCGACGCCAAAGCCCGCCGCCGACGTGCCAGGCAGAATGTTCAGCGTCACGCCACCGGCGGCGTTGAACGACCCCATCATCTCGCCACCGCCACGGCAATACAGGGGATAGGCGGTCTGCGCGGCGGCGGGCAGGGCGGTGAGGGTCAAGAGGACGGCAAGCGCGGTGCGCTTCATGGCGGGTGCTCCTTGATGGGCCGTGACGCTGGTCAGTCGCGTGGTCGGGACCAATGGTTCAACCAGAATCGCCCGCCGATCAAGCCGGGCCTTGCCGCCGCCCGGCGCCCCCCCTTACGCAAGGTCGGGAGGGGTGCCCTCGGCGATCAGGGCGGGGATCAGCGCGTCCAGTGCCACGCTCTCGGTCCGCGTGTCGCCCAGACGGCGCACGGTGACCGTGCCCTCGGCCACCTCGCGCGCACCGACGGCCAGGATCACCGGCACCTTGCCCAAGGAATGCTCGCGCACCTTGTAGTTGATCTTCTCGTTGCGCACATCGGCCTCGGCGCGCAGGCCAGCGGCGATCAGCCGGGCGGTCACCTCGGCCACATAACCGTCGGCCTCGGAGACGATCGAGGCCACCACCACCTGCCGGGGCGCCAGCCAGAGCGGCAGCTTGCCCGAGAAGTTCTCGATCAGGATGCCGATGAAGCGTTCGAACGACCCCAGACAGGCGCGGTGCAGCATGACCGGGCGATGGCGCGCGCCGTCCGCGCCGACATAGCTCGCGTCCAGCCGTTCGGGCAGGTTGGGGTCGACCTGGAAGGTGCCGCATTGCCAGTCGCGGCCGATGGCGTCGGTCAGCACGAATTCCAGCTTTGGCCCGTAGAAGGCGCCCTCGCCGGGGAACAGTTCATACACATGCCCCGCCGCCGTGACCGCGTTGGCCAGCGCGGATTCGGCGAAGTCCCAGCTTTCCTCGGTGCCGATGCGCTTTTCGGGGCGCGTCGACAGCTTGATGCGCCATTTGTCGAACCCGAGATCGGCGTAAACCCCGGCCAGAAACTCGATGAAGCGCTTGGCCTCGGATTCGATCTGCTCTTCGGTGGCAAAGATATGCGCGTCATCCTGCGTGAAACCGCGCACCCGCATGATGCCATGCAGCGCGCCCGAGGGTTCATAGCGCGCACAGGACCCGAATTCGGCCATCCGCAAGGGCAGGTCGCGATAGCTTTTGATCCCGTGGTTGAAGATCTGCACATGGCAGGGGCAGTTCATCGGCTTCAGCGCGTTGATGGTCTTTTCCCGCGCGCCGTCCTCGTCCACCTCGACGATGAACATGTTCTCGCGGTAGTTTTCCCAGTGGCCGCTGGCCTCCCACAGCTTGCGGTTCACCACTTGCGGCGTGTTCACCTCGACATAGCCGCCCTTGCGCTGCTGGCGGCGCATGTAGTCTTGCAGGGTCGTGTAGACCGTCCAGCCGTTCGGGTGCCAGAACACCTGCCCCGGCGCCTCTTCCTGCATATGAAAGAGGTCCATCTCCTTGCCCAGCTTGCGGTGGTCGCGTTTCGCGGCCTCTTCCAGCATGGTCAGATGCGCTTTCAGGTCATCGCGCGACTTGAACGCCACGCCATAGATGCGCTGCAACATGGGGCGGCTGCTGTCGCCCAGCCAGTAGGCGCCGGCGACGTTCATCAGCTTGAAGGCGTCGGCGGGCACCTGCCCGGTGTGTTGCAGATGCGGGCCGCGGCACAGGTCCTGCCAGCCGCCATGCCAGTACATGCGGATGTCCTGATCGGCCGGGATGCGGGCGATCAGTTCGACCTTGTAGGGTTCGCCTGCCGCCTCGTAATGCGCAATCGCGCGGGCGCGGTCCCAGACCTCGGTGCGCACGGGGTCGCGGGCGGCGATGATCTGCTTCATCTTCGCCTCGATGGCGCCAAGGTCTTCGGGCGTGAAGGGCTCGGCGCGGTCGAAGTCATAGAACCAGCCCATGTCGCGCACCGGGCCGATGGTGACCTTCACATCGGGCCAGAGTTCCTGCACCGCGCGGGCCATGATGTGCGCCAGATCGTGCCGGATCAGTTCCAGCGCCGCCGCGTCGTCCTTCATCGTGTTGATGCTGATGCGGGCATCCGTGGCGATCGGCCATTGCAGGTCCCAGTGCGCGCCGTCGATGCTGGCGGAAATCGCCGCCTTGGCCAGCGAGGGCGCAATGGCCGCCGCCACCTGCGCGGGGGTCACGCCGGCCGGAAACTGCCGCACATTGCCATCGGGAAAGGTCAGGGAGATCAGGCTCATGGCCGGTCCTCGTCGTTTTGGCGCCCACGGAGCGCCCGGTTGCGGGTATGTCGGGGGGCTGTTTGCGCCGGGCGGCGCGGCTTGTCAATGAAACTCGCGCCCCAGCCTGCGCGCGACCATCAGCGCCAGCGCGGTCTGGTGGCGCGCGCCGGTCTTGTCGAACAGCCGTTGCAGGTGGCTGCGCGCCGTGGTCAGGCCGATGCCCAGCCGGGTTGCGGCCTCGGGCAGGGTTTCCCCGCGCGAGAGGGCCAGCGCGATGTCGCGTTCGCGCGGGGTCAGGGCGAAGTCGCGCACCAGCGTGGCCAGGGGGTCCGGATCGGGCGCGGGGGAAAAGGTCAGCCGCACCGCCCCCGGCGCGCCCATGCCGCCCGGCTGGACCGTGGCGCGGATCGGCCCGACCGGCGTTTGCACCGGCCCCATCGTGGCGCCGGTCGGTGGTGGCCAGCGGCTGGGGTCACGCCCGGCCCCGGCGATGGCGGCGCCGATGCCGGGCATGCGCGCGATGGCAAGCACCCCCGCGCGCACGTCCAGAAACCCGCAGCGGATCAGCGGATCGAGGCCCACGGGACGCTCGAGCAATCCGCCCTGCGGCGTGATCAGCACCGAAACCGAAGTAAAGCCGGTCTGCGGCTCGATATCCAGAAAGGGGTTTTCGGTCGCCGCGATCACCCGGCCCAGCGCCAGCGCAAAGGCCCGCGCGCGGGCGCGGTCGTCGGGGGAAAACCCCGCGCGCCCCAGACGGCGCCCCAGTGTGATCTGACGCCGGAACCGGTCGCCGGGGCCGGTCAGCGCCATGACCATGACCGGCCCCATGCCCTGCGGCGCGATGAAGCGCTGAAAGATCGCCGAGGCCGCATAGGCAGGGCCCGGCAGCACGTCGTCATTCGTCACCACCCCTCCCATCGGCAGGGCCTGCACCGCCTGCGACAGGAAATCGACCTGATGGAGCCCCTCGTCGAGATAGCGCCGGTGCAGCGCGGGGTCGGTGTCGGGGCAGACGCGGCGCAGGGCGTGGCCCTCGGCGGTGAAATCGGTATAGGCGCCGGTGTCGGCGCCAAAGCCCCGGCAGGCGGCATGCACCATGTCCACCCAGAGCGCGGGCGCGGTGCTGGCCTCGGCGGCGGCGGCGAGGGCGTCGGTCAGGTCCATGGACGCACCCAATCAGAACGCTGTTCCAAGCCCATCCTACGATCACAGGACGCGCCCGCAAAGCCCCGGGATTTCACTGGGCCCGGGTTCACTCAAGGAGGTGCGACATGGCCAGCCCCGTCAACGGACAATTCACCGCCCGCATCGAGGGCGATTTCGTGGTGTTCCTGATCGGCATGCGGATCAACAAGCCCTGGAAGATCGGCGCCTGGTGGCCGGTGTTCAGCGCCATGCCCCGCATGCTGAAGGAATTGCGCGCCAAGGGACCGGAAAGCGGGTTTCTGGGGGTCACGCCGCTGCGCCCGGGGCTGATGGCGCAATACTGGCGATCCTTCGACCAGCTCGAAGCCTATGCGCGCTCGCGCGATGCCGGGCATTGGCCGGAGTGGGTCGCCTTCAACAGGCGCATCCGCGACCGGCGCGGCGATGTGGGGATCTGGCACGAAACCTATCTGGTGCGCGCGGGCGAGTATGAATGCATCTATTCCGGCATGCCCCCCTTTGGCCTGAGCAGCGCCGCGCAGATCGTGCCGCTGGGTCGCGGCGAGACCGGCCAGACCGCCGCGCGCGAGCGGCTGCACAACCGGGCAACCTGAGGGCGTCTGACCCGAGGGGCACCCTTGCCTTCGGCCGCTGTCTTGCGCAGGATCGCGCCGAACGGAGGCCCTCATGCGCACATTCGCCGAAATCCTCGCCATTGCCGCTGCCCGCAAGGGGGGCGAAGGCGCCGTGCTGGCGGGCATCGCGGTGCCGAAATCCCCCGAGGCGCTGGCCGCCACGCCCGATGACCGTTGGCTGGCGACCATGGCCAAGGGCATCTTTCAGGCCG
>CALEZJ010000006.1 GCA_937927885.1 uncultured Paracoccaceae bacterium
CCTCGGGGTCGCAAAGGGACTTCATCGGGATGGCGTCGCGGGCGCGTTGAAGGGCGTCGCGGGGAATACGCTCCATCGCGCGGGTCCAGGTGGCGCCGGGACAGACAGCGTTCGCCGTACCTCCAAAGACCGCCATCTCGCGCGCAAGTCCGCGAGTCATGCCCAGGATGCCGGCCTTGGCCGCAGCATAGTCGACACAGCCCAGATCGCCATTCATCGCTGAATCCGAGGAAATCGAAACGATCCGCCCCCGCCCCCGCGCCTTCATCAGCGGCAGCACCTGTCGCGAACAATGGACCGCCGCACGCAGGGATATGTCGAGGACGAAGTCCAGGACTTCGGGCCGTGCCTCGGCAAAGGCCGAGAAATTCTCGCGCGCGGTCTGGCCAAGGTTGTTGACCAACACATCCGGCGCGCCCAGGTCGGCATCTATCCGGGCAAAGCCGCCGACCAGCGTTGCCCGGTCCAGCAGGTCGCCGGGCAGCGCCAGAACCCGCCCGCCATGGGCGCGCGCTGCATCGGCGGTCTGCTCCAGTGCAGCGGCATCAAGGTCGAGGATGGCCAGATCGGCCCCGCCGCGCGCAAACTCCAGCGCAATGGCCCGCCCGATCCCGTGTGCGGCGCCGGTTACCGCGACGATGCGGCCGTCAAAATCTCTGGTCATTGGGTGCTCCCGGAATGGGGTGGAAAACGTGTCAGAGCCTGAAAGGAGGGGTCATCGGGCCCAGCCCGACCGCCGGGCGCCAGCGAGGGATCAACCGCCCCACCGCCCACCCTCTGGCGGCGCGTCCAGTCGTTCACGATCCGGCGTGACAGGAACCGCCATTCTCCATCCCGCCGTGCGTAATGGTCCAGGCTGCGGCTGCCGGTGGTGACGTCCTCGGCGTCCGGGCCATGCGTGCGATGCCAGTTGATCTTGTGCACCTCGCCCTCGGCGAGGTCCCCTTCGATCACAAAGGCGGTCTGCAGGACGTAATGCGCCGTCGCGTCGTAAGCCGATAGCGCGCTTCGCACATGGTCGACATAGGCATCAATCCCACCGTCAAAGGCGGCACCGTGATGATCGCGCGCATCGTCGTGATAGAGGCTGCGCAAAAGGGCGAAGTCGCGCCGGTCTATGGCACGCGAGTAGGCGGTGACCAGTCGGCGCAGCGCCTCGCAATCGGCCAGTTCCTGCAGGTCGGGGGCCCTCATGCGCCGCCTCTCGGTTCGCGCGGCATGCCAAGCCCCTGTTCGGCAATGATGTTCAGCTGCACCTCGTTGGTGCCGCCGTAAATCGTCTCGGCTCGGCTGAACATCGCCATCTGCTGAAGCGCCGCGACATCCGGATCGTCGGCCAACGCGAGCCCGTCCGCGCCTAGAATATCCAGCGCCAGTTCCCCAAGCGCGCGGTGCCAGTTCGACCATTCGTATTTCCAGGTCAGGCCCTCGGGCCCGGAAGCGCCGCGTTCCAGCGCATCGAGCGTTTCCAGAGCGCCGTAGCGCATCGCCCGAAGCCCGGCCCAGGCGCGGCCGAGCGCGGCGTCCAGATCCGGGCGCCCGGAAGGCAGTCGGCGGGCCAGTGCAGCCAGTTCACGGGCAAAGCCCAGTTGCTGACCCAGCGTCGAGATCCCGCGCTCGAACCCCAGAAGGGCCATCGCAACCTGCCAGCCCTGACCGACCCCGCCAACCAGATCGTCCGACGCGGCGCGCGCGCCGTCAAAAAAGACCTCGTTGAATTCGGCGCCACCGTTCATCTGGCGGATCGGACGGATCTCGATCCCCGGCTGATCGAGCGGAAGCAGCAGAAACACCAACCCCTTGCGCCCGACCGATCCCTCTTCGCCCCTTGCCAGCACAAAGATCCAGTCCGACAGATGCGCGAGCGAGGTCCATATCTTCTGCCCTGTTACCCGCCAGTCGCCCGAGGGGTCCTGACGCGCGCGCGTGCGGACCGCAGCCAGATCCGATCCCGCACCTGGCTCGGAATAGCCCTGCGCCCAGAAGGTGCTGCCCGACAGGATCCCCGGTAGATGGCGGGCCTGTTGACCCTTGGTGCCGAAGGCTGCCAGAGTCGGCGCGACCAGCCCCTCGCCGATATGACCCATGCGCCCGGGTCCACCGGCGCGGGCGTATTCCTCGTTGAAGATGACCTGTTCTGCCACGTTCAGGCCGCGCCCGCCCAAGTCCCGTGGCAGGCCCAGCCCGATCCAGCCGCCCGCCGCCAGTTCGCGTTCCCAATCCTTGCGCAACTCGGGCAGCGCCTCGCCATCACCCGCCCCGCCGCGCCCGACCAGCGGTGCAAACCGCCCGGTCAGGTGCATCGCCAGCCAATCGGCGACCTCTGCGCGAAAGGCGCTTGCCTTGCCCGGAGGCTGGATCACCGGCAATGCCCCCGCCGCCACCCGCCGCCCCAGACCGGTGAACAGCGGTTGCGGCTGGCCCGCCTTCTGACGGACCGCCTGCGCGCGCTTGAAGAAAAGGTGTGGTGGGTATTCCCAGGTAAACCCGACGCCCCCATGAAGCTGGATCGCTTCGGCGGCGGCAAGGTCCAATACCTCTACTGCCTGTGCCAGTGCAGCGTCGGATTCAGCCTCGGCGAGGGGGGCATCCATTCCGGCATCTATCGCCGCCGCCAGCCCGGACAGCATCGCCCCCGCGCTGACCAGCCGCGCATAAAGTGCCGCCACCCGATGCTTGACTGCCTGAAACGAGGCGATGCTGCGGCCGAACTGCACCCGTCCAGCGATGTACTCCCGCGTCAGGTCAAAGGCCCCTCGCGCAGCGCCCAGGGCCTCGGCCGCGTCGATGAGCCGGGCGCGCGCGCGAGCAGGCGCAAGGTTCGGCACATCGCCCAGTGACAGCGCCGGGGTGGCATCCAGATGCAGGCGGACTGCAGGACGAGTCGCATCCAGCATCGCAAGCGGGATCACACGGGTCTCCGCACCGTCGATCCACCAAAGGCCATCCGCGCGGCATAACAGGAACCCTTCGGCCGCCGCAGCCGCTACCAGTGTGCCATCAAGGCTGTCACCCCTGAGCGCCAGCCTGTCGCCATCTGCCACCACAGCGATCACCGCGCCTCTGGCGATCCGGCCCAGAAGGTCGTCGCGCAAGGGACCCTGCGCGACCTGACGCAGAACCAGCGCTGCCTCGGCCACCACGCCAAAGGGCAGCGGCGCCAGCCGTTGGCCCAGTTCCCGCGCAATCAGACAGGCTTCGACCATGCCCAGCCCAAGCCCGCCCTGCGCCTCGGGGACAAGTGCCGCGGCCATGCCCAGATCCCCGGCGAAGCGCGCCCACAGATCCCCTGCCCCAGCGCCATCGGCGGCCGCCCGCGCCGGTCCCAGCCCGCCAGATGCGTCCAGAAACCGCGCGACCTCGTCGCGGATCAGCCGTTGCTCGTCGCTCAATTGCATCTGTGTCTTTCCGTCTCTGCCGTCCCAAAATGGCCCACCGCCGCATACCCTGCATCGTCCGAACGCAGGATGCCACGCCGCGGCGCCGATTGCAGCGTGACGTGACGGAGGGACCGATGACAGACCTGCACGAACGCCTTCAAGTGATCGAGGACCGCCTCGCCCTAGCCGATCTGATTGCCCGATATGGCCCTGCCGTCGACAGCGGCGACGGCAAATCGCTGGCCCGCGATTGGTGCGAGGAAGCGGTCTATGCCGGCGACGGCTGGGAGTTTCGCGGCCTCGAGGCCATCGCCGGGATCCCGGATTTCCCTCAGCACCGGGCCTTTATGGCGCAGGGCTGCGCGCATGTGCTGGGACCCCATGCGATCACCTTGAGCGGCGACACCGCCAGTGCGCGCGGGCATTCGCTGGTGATGGTGCAGGCGCAGGGCCTCTGGCAGGTGGTCCGGGCCTCGGCCAATCTCTGGCAGTTCCGGCGCGAGCCGCAGGGCTGGCGCATTCTGCGCCGTGATTTGCGCCCCCTCGATGGATCGCCTGCGGCGCAGGCGCTGCTTCAACCGCACATGTAGGCCCCGTCCACCACCTGCACCGCCCCCGACACATAAGCCGCGGCTTCGGACGCCAGCCAAAGATAGACCCCGGACAATGCCTCGGGCGGTGCTCCGTCCTCAAGTCCGGCCAGCTTTGCGCGGTGCAGCCCGAGAGCCGGGATCGCATCCTGGAGGGGCGCCAGATCCTTGCCGATCCCGGTCAGCACCCGGCCCGGCGCCACGGCATTCACACGCAATCCCAGATGGCCGTATTCCGCCGCCAGCGAGCGGGTCAAAGCAATGACCCCGGCCTTCGACGCCGCATAGGGCGCAGCATAGGCGATGCCCTTCAATCCCGCTGTCGAAGCTGTGTTGACGATCACCCCGCCAGGACGCGCCAACGCGGGCAAGGCGGCACGGCAGATCTCGAACACCGAGGTCAGGTTCACCCGGAGCACCCGGTCCCAGTCGGCATCCGGCGTCCGATCGAAATGCGCCCGAGAATAGATGCCAGCCACGTTCACCAGCACATCGATCGGCCCGGCCGTGGCCACCATCGCCTGACCTTCTCCTGGCGCCAAAGCGTCATAGGCCAGTGTCCGCGCGTCGGTCGTTCTGGCCAGGTCCCGCAGCCCCGCATCGTCCCGATCCGCGGCGATCAACTGGGCTCCTTCGGCCGCAAAGGCCATCGCAACCGCCCGGCCTATTCCGGCGGCGGCCCCGGTAACCAGCACCCTTTTTCCGTTGAAGCGCATTCTCTCCTCCTTCATGCGCCTTCATCAACACCCGGCGAGGCCACTGCGGCATACCCGGTTCGGACGATGCGCCTGGCCCCTACCCTGTCACCCTGCCCTGCAAAGGAGATTGCCATGACCACAGATCCCGAAACTCTGTCAGCCCGAATCGACCGCCTCGAATCTCGCGACGAGATCCGGCAACTGGCCGCAAAATACGCGCTGGCGTTGGACATGCGCGACATGGAGGCAATGGCGAACCTGTTCGTGCCTGATGTCCGCGTGGGCAAGACCGGCCAGGGCCGGGCTGCGCTGCGCGACTGGCTGGACGAGACGATGCGTCGTCAGTTCGATGGCACCTCGCACCATGTCGGCACACAGATCATCGAGTTCATCGACCCCGAGCACGCCATCGGTATTGTCTATTCCAAGAACGAGCACGAGACCGGTGCCGACTGGGTCATCATGCAGATGATGTATCATGACCGTTATCGACGGGTCGAAGGGCGCTGGTGCTTCGAGGCGCGACAGCCTCTTTACTGGTACGCGACCGACCTGAACCGCCCGCCGATTGGCAGCCGCAAGATGCGTTGGCCCGGGCGCGAGCCCTATGAGGGCAGCTTTCATGCGCTGTTCCCCAGCTGGGCAGCCTTCTGGAAGCACCCCCCCGAGAGCGGCCAGCCGATGAGCGAGGCCGCGCCACTGGAGCGATTCATCGAAACCATGCGCAAGGGAGCCAAGGTGGAGTCCCGCCTGCTGGGTCCCGCCAGCGTTGCCGGGATGACCCTGCAAAGCCACATCGTGATGGCGCCAATGTCACGCTACAACTGCCCGGATGGCGCACCGCATGACGGCGTGGTTGCCTATTACACCCGCCGTGCCGCCGCTGGCGTGGGGCTGATCCTGTCCGAGGGCACCTATATCCCCCACCCTTCCGCCGCCAGCTATGAAGGTGTGCCCTGGATCACCGATTCGTCGGTCGAGTCGTGGGCGAAGGTCACCGCGTCGGTACAGGCGGCAGGTGGGTGCATGGGACTGCAACTGTGGCATACCGGCAGCTTTCGCGTGCGCGGCATGGCACCGGACCCGATGGTGCCGGGTTTTGGCCCTTCGGCCAATACAAATGCTTTTACCGGCCATGCCGAGGCCAGCCACGCCATGACGATTGCCGAGATTTCGGCCGTCGTCGCCGCCTATGCCCGCGGCGCGCGGCTGGCGCAGCAGGCAGGATTCGACGCTGTCGAGATCCACGCAGCGCATGGCTATCTGATCGACGAGTTTCTCTGGCCCGCCACCAACCGGCGCAGCGATGCCTATGGCGGGTCGCTGGACATCCGCCAGCGGCTGGCCGTCGAGGTGATCTCCGCCATCCGCGCAGAAGTCGGGTCGGACTTTCCGGTGATCTTGCGGTTCTCGCAATGGAAGCAGCAGGACTATACCGCCAGCCTGGCCCAGTCACCGCAAGAGCTGGCCGATCTTCTTGGCCCCCTGGTCGATGCTGGGCTGAGCCTGCTTCACCCCTCGACCCGGCGGCTGGCAGAACCGGCTTTCCCCGAGCAAGGCCCCCGGACCCTGGCGGGGTGGACCAGGAAATTGACCGGTCTACCGGTGATCGCAGTCGGAAGCGTGGGGCTACATCGACCCGGTCTGCGCGCGGCGGGAACCGGTCCGCTGGACGATACCCTGGCCGTCTTTGAAAGGGGTGAGTGCGATCTGGTGGCTGTCGGCCGCGCATTGATCGCCGATGCCGACTGGGTGGCGCGTCATCGTGCCGGACAGGGCGCTGCGCTGCACGCCTATGACAGGGCGATGCTGGACCGGCTGGAATAACCCGGCTTGCCCCGTTCGCAACAAAAAAAGGCCGGGCGATTGCCCGGCCTTCTGCCTTGTACCCAACCCGAACCGGATCAGTTGCAGGACACGCGCTCGACGAGACCGTCCTCGCGCTGGATGTGGGGGTTGCGCACCACCACCATGGCATTCGACGACGGAAGGAAGTGCGAGGTCGAACTGGCACCGAATTCGCCCAGAATGTTGGGCATCGTGGCGGCGTTCGCTTCGACCCAGGCAGCAATCGCGGCGCCGTCCAGGGTCCCCGCACCCTCGGCTGCGGCCTGCAGGATGTAGGGTTCGACATAGTAGGGTGCGATGGCCGATGCCCCGCCCAGTTGCATCAGGTTCGGCACCGCCGCCGCGGCGCGCGCGGCGAACTGGGCGAAGGGATTCTCGCCCACGGCATCACCGGGGCAATAGGTCATCCCGCTGAACTGCACGGAATAAACGTTCTCGAAGGCCTCGGCTCCGAGTACCGCCGCATTGCTCACCGCATAGTTGGTGGTGGTCAGACTGCCAAGAACCAGCGCATCCCAGCCGATTTCGTCTCGGTTCTGCAGGAATTTCCGGGCGTCGTCGCCGATCGAGTTGATCAGCAGCACCGCTTCGGCCCCCGACGACCGCAGCGAGAAGATTTGCGGCGTCATGTCCTCGGCGCGGAAGGCGAATTCCTGAATGGCAATCGGCGCAACGCCCAGAGAGGTCATGTATTCCGCGATCTCGCCCACGGCGGCCACCGACATGCCACCGTTGTCCGAGATGAGGGCAATCCGCGTCAGCCCCAGGTCATTAACCGCATAATTGATCGCGGCGATCATCTGGTTCACGCCGGTCGGCGAGTTCGAGAAATGATAGGGCGCCACTTCCGGTGTCAGCGCCGGAGAAGCGGCAGTGGTGAACTGGGCAATATTGGCAGCCGTGGTCACCGAGGTCACGGGAATGACTTCCTGACTGGTCACCGGGCCGACCATGGCCTCGATCCCGACGTTCTCCACCAAACGGCGGGCTTCGCTGACCGCATGTGTCGGATCGGTCTGACTGTCGGCGATGGTCAGCACGACTTGCCGACCCAGAATGCCACCGCTGGCGTTGATCTCGTCGACGGCAAGGCGCCAACCGATCGAGGCAACCTGCCCGATCGAGGCGCCACTGCCGCTGATCGAGACGATGGCACCCAGTTGGATCGGACCGGTCTGGGCCTGTGCGATACCCTGGCCGAGGGTCAACGTGATCGCGGTGCCTGCAAGCATCGCGGTAAGTCTGGTCTTGGACATAGCTTCCTCCCTATGGGTCCACGGCAGGTGGTCCGTCCCGTGCCGGTGAGCAGACATAGCGTCGGCATCCGTGGCAAACGACCCGTCCGAACGTTTCAAGCACTCCGCCGACGCAGCGTCTGGCCCTCTGCCCATTACCAGGGAAAAGTCCTGTCGCGCGTTTGTGTCGTGTTTCTCCGTCGAAGTCATCGTTGCGCTCTATGGCGCGGCGCACATTGTCCAAACAGACTAGGATCCGACTTCATTCCTGCAAGTTCCTCGCTGTCGAGGAGACTCTGGATCAATGCCGGTGTGGCGGTGTCGATGGGCTGTCTGGGGACTGGGCGCGAGGGGGCGCTGGCGATTGTCCACCGGCACCCTAGTATCGACCGGCTGGAGCGGTCAGTGCTGGGTCTTCGGCATGCCGGGGCGCATCGCGGGCAAACGAAAGGGTAATCCTGCGCGGACGGATTGCGGCGGAATGCCACATGTTCATTTCATGGCCAGACGTATTTTCATTCCCGTATGAATGCGCATGCGTTGATGCATGACAGTCGGGCCGATTGCAAGGGAGACGCCATGCCGATGACACCGCGCGAGAACTTCATCGCTGCCATGGAGAGGCGCGGACCGGAATGGGTGCCGCTGGACATGGGCAAACACATCGGGGCGATCCACAAGACACATTATGCGGCGCTTCGGGAGGGGTTGCCAGAGCTCTCGCTGGCTGCGAGCCCGCCAATCCTTGACCGCATGGCGCAGACAGTTGTGCCCGAAGAGCAATTGCTGCGGCATTTCGGGGTCGATTTCCGCTGGCTGGTCCCGCACTGGGTACAGGTCACCGAACGGACGGATACCGATGGTTATCACGACATGTGGGGCGTGCCCTATCGCGGAGCGCACGGCGACCATTTCGCGGTCGACACCCTGGCCCGTCCACCTCTGGCTGAATGCGAGACGCCCGAAGACGTCCTGCTCGCGCCTTGCTGGCCTGACCCCGAGGACCCCGGCCAGTTCGCCGGCCTTCGCGAGACCGCACAGCACCTCCACACAACCACGGGGTATGTGATCGGCGCGGACGCGATCAAGGCCGGACCATTGATGAGCGCGCTCCAGATGCGCGGCTATCAGCAATTCTTCATGGATCTGGTCATAAACCCGGCGCTTGCCGATGCCATCATGGGCAAGATTACCGACCTTTTGTGCCGGATGTGGACACGCTACCTCGATGCGGTGGGGCCTTGGGTTCAGATCGCCTATGTCACCGACGATCTGGGCACCCAGACCTCGCTGCTGATCTCGCCAAAGGTCTACCGCAATCGCATCAAGCCGTTTCACACCCGTCTGCACCAGCACATCAAGGCACAAGCCAACGTCTATCTGATGATGCACACGGATGGTGCGGTACTGCCACTGATCGGGGATCTGATCGAAACCGGTGCTGACATCCTGAATCCGGTCCAGACATCGACAACTGGAATGGATGATACCGCCGCGCTGAAGGCGAAGTTCGGCGACCGGCTGGCGTTCCATGGTGCGATGGATGTGCAACAGATGATGCCAGGCGCGACCGAAGCCGAACTGCGCTGGGAAATCGCCCGCCGCTTGTCCGATCTGGGGTCGGACGGGGGGTTTGTGATCGCTCCGTGCCACAACCTTGGGCACGACATACCACCCGCCAACACTCTGGCCTTCTTTCGCATGGTCAACGAGTTGCGCCGCTATCCCCTAGTGCTCGACCC
>CALEZJ010000007.1 GCA_937927885.1 uncultured Paracoccaceae bacterium
GGCACTGTCGCTCAGCGAGCTGAAGAAAATGCAGAAGGACGTCGCCAAGGCGATTGCCACATTCGAGGATAAGCAGAAGGCGCAAGCCCGCGCCAAGGTAGAAGCGCTCGCCCGGGATCTGGGCTACTCCCTGGCCGAACTTGTCGGCACCGAGACGAAAACCTCCCGTGCGCCTGCCAAGGCGAAGTACCGGCACCCTGAGAACCCGGCGCTCACCTGGTCGGGCCGGGGGCGCAAACCGCAGTGGTTCGTTGAGGCGTTGGGGGCGGGAAAGACCGCAGAGGAATTAGGGATCACTTGAAGGACGCAGCAGGACACTGGCAAGCCCATGCCATCGCGAAACCGTCGACGAGATATGCACGGCGCCCGACATCTCCGCGGTGGATAATCTGAAGGCTCATGTCCAGCCGAACGCAGCAAGCGCCATCCCAGCGAGCGCACAGCCTGCCAGCACTATCACCGGGCCAAGCTTGGATCGGAACACTGCCACAAGCGCGGCAAGCACCAGTGCTGCAGCCGCCAGATTGATCGACGACCAGACGGGCACATCGAGATCGAGCCCGAAGGATGCGATTGTTCGCACTTCGTCGAAAACCACATGCAGTCCAAACCAGACAGCGAGGTTCAGGATGACGCCGACCACGGCTGCGGTGATGGCGGTCAGCGCCGCCGTCAGAACCGCGTTGTCGCGCAGCCGCTCGATGTAGGGCGCGCCGAGGAAGATCCAGAGAAAGCAGGGCGTGAAGGTGACCCATGTGGTCAGCAGCCCGCCCAGCGTTCCCGCCGCGAGCGGCGACAGGCCGGTCGCCTCGCGGAAGGCGCCCATGAAGCCCACGAACTGCGTCACCATGATCAGGGGGCCGGGCGTGGTCTCGGCCATGCCGAGCCCGTCGA
This sequence comes from uncultured Paracoccaceae bacterium, assembly GCA_937927885.1. Classification (GTDB taxonomy): domain Bacteria; phylum Pseudomonadota; class Alphaproteobacteria; order Rhodobacterales; family Rhodobacteraceae; genus Pararhodobacter. The sequence continues at coordinate 895 of CALEZJ010000007.1, forward strand.
GCATCTCGCCTGGCGCCAGCCAGCCGAAATTCTGCACCGCTTCCTGCGCGACATAGGCCAGCACCGCATAGGCGCCGCCGAAGGTCACGACGGCCATGATGCTGAAGAAGCCTGCGATCTGGGCAAAGACATTGGCGGGGCCAAGTGCTGCGAACAGCAGCGCGACCGGCGCCAGCCAGAGGATGAGGAACACCGCCGAGATACGCAAAGCGTAGCTCCGACTGACCTCAGTATGCTCGGGCGACTCCTCGCCAAGCAGCGTATCGGCATCATCGACCTGGACCTTGCCCAGCTTGCCGTGTCCGCCGCCCCCGTGGAAGGCGGGCAGGCCAGCGCGAGCGCCGAAGAACCCGATCACGCCAGCAACGAGGATGATGAGCGGGAACGGAATGGCGAAACCGAAGATTGCCACGAAGGAAGCGGCGGCGATGGCGATCATCGCGCCGTTCTTCAAAGCGCGCGAGCCGATGCGGATGACCGCCTGCACCACGATCGCCAGCACCGCGGCCTTGAGCCCGAAGAACAGCGCCTCGACAGGTCCGACATTGCCATAGAGCGCATAGATCCAGCTCAAGCCCATGATGGCGATGACGCCGGGCAGCACGAAGAGGACACCAGCGATGATGCCGCCGAGCGTGCGGTGCATCAGCCAGCCGATATAGACGGCAAGCTGCATGGCCTCCGGCCCCGGCAGCAGCATGCAGTAGTTCAGCGCATGCAGGAACCGCTTCTCACCCAGCCAGCGCTGTTCCTCGACAAGGATGCGGTGCATCAGCGCGATCTGTCCGGCGGGGCCACCGAAGCTCAGAAGGCCGATGCGGGCCCAGATGCGGGTGGCCTCGGCCAGAGTGGGATAAGCACGGTCCTGCATCAGTCTGCCTTCGGCTTGTTGGTGGGCCAATTGTGGATCTCGTCGGTTGCGTCCCGCGCCCATCGGTAGAAGGCGGCATAGAGCAGCATCCCGGCCTCCAGCTGCTCCAGATCGTCGGAGAACATACGCGACAGACCGAGCGACGCGGCCAGCAGCCCCGCAGCTTCGGGCGCGAGATCGAGCCGGGCGGTATCGGCTCTGCGCACGATTGTCGCGAGCCGGTCGAGCGCGGGGATGTTCAGGCCGAATTCGCCAAGCAGGACGTCAAAGGTGCAAAGCTCTCCCCGATGGCTCCAGAATACGTCCTCGATGTCGAACGGCGCGGCGTTGTAGCGTTCGGCGACGCCGTTAACCTCGACGGGCGCCACGAACAGGATGACCGCGCGTGGATCTAGAAACCGCCGGATCAGCCAGGGGCATGCGATGCGGTCGATCTTGGGGCGCGCGCGGGTGACCCAGATGGTTCGGCCCTGCGCATCGCGCGCGGGCAGCTTCGCTGGATCGATCAGCGGCAGCCCGGCCGTTCGCCAGGCTTCGAACCCACCCTCGAGATACTCCGAAGGGCAGCTTTCGGCGCGCAGGATCGCTGCTGTGCCTTGGCTGCGCCGATGGCCGGCCTGACAAACGGCGATGGACGCCTGCCCGCCAAGCTGCACGGCAAGTGCAGCAAGATCCCGGTCGTCAGTCCTTATGGATCCGGGTAACAGGCGCGGATCGGTGGCGAAGTCTTCCTCGGACCGCACATCCAGCAAGAGCGGCGCGCGAGGTGTTCCAATGATGCGGGCAAGTTTCTCGGATGAAATAGCGTTAGGCGCAGGCATCTGCGTTCCTCCTCAGGTCAGGATATGCGGGAACGCGATCTTCGGCTGGCGCCTCGTGGGGCGGTCGCAAACCCCATGAACGGAAAATCCAATTTCAGGACAGGATTGTCAACCAAGGTCGCCAGGGGAGGGGGCGCGCCCGTGCGGCACATCGAAACAATCGCAAGAGGTTAACGCCGATGCGAAAGCCGACATCAGCCGGGCAAACTGCGCCGGACTGCCCGTCGCCTGCCCCGCGGCCTGGAGTCAATTGCACCAGTGCGTTTCTCCAGCCTGTTGGACTCCGCTTCGGGCGCCTCCAGCTCCTTAAGGATAGGACAGTCAGGGCGATCGTTGCCGTGGCAGCAGTCAGCGAGGTTTTCGAGGGTGGCGGCCATGTCCTGAAGCTCGGCAATCTTCAGGCGCAGGTCCGCGACATGGGCCAGAGCCAGGCGTTTGACGTCTGCGCTTTGCCGCGCGCGATCGCGCCAGAGGCCCAGCAACTCGCCGATGCCCTCGACGCTGAAACCCAGATCCCGCGCGCGGCGAATGAAGCGCAGCATGTGCACGTCCTGATCCGAATAGATCCGATAGCCCGAAGCTGTCCGCGCAGCAGGTGGGATCAGCCCCGTTTCCTCGTAATACCGGATCATCTTGGCAGAGACGCCCGAGGCGCTGGCCGCATCGCCGATGTTCATGCCGTGCCCTCCTGCACCGGGGGTGTCCAACGCCTGAGCCGCAGCGCATTACCAAGCACAAAGACCGACGACAGTGCCATCGCCCCCGCCGCAAAGATTGGCGACAGAAGGATGCCGAATGCTGGCCACAAGAGCCCCGCCGCCACCGGGATCAGCGCGGTGTTGTACGCGAAGGCCCAGAACAGGTTCTGCCGGATGTTGCCGATCGTGGCCTTTGACAGCGCGATCGCAGCTGGCACACCCTTGAGCGAGCCCGACATCAGCACCACATCGGCGGCTTCGATGGCGACATCGGTGCCGGTGCCGATGGCGATGCCCACGTCAGCCTCGGCCAGCGCGGGTGCGTCGTTGATCCCGTCACCGACAAAGGCCAGTCGGCCATGTGCGGCCTTCAACTCGCGCACAGCTTCCACCTTGCCATCGGGCAGGACCTCGGCCACCACGGCGTCGATGCCCAGCTCGCGCGCGATAGCCTGCGCGGTGCGGGCGTTGTCGCCCGTCACCATGGCCACGCGCAGGCCAAGCCCGTGCAGGGCTCGGATCGCGGCGGGGGTGGTTTCCTTGATCGGGTCAGCCACGGCGATGATCGCGGCGACCTTGCCGTCGATGGCGGCATAAAGCGGGGTCTTCCCCTCGTCCCCCAGCCGTTCGGCCGCAGCAGTGAAGGCCCCCACATCGAGGCCCAGCCGCGCCATGTAGCGGTCCGCGCCGATCTGGATGTGGGAGCCCCCGGCCCCGGCCGCGACGCCGAAGCCGGTCAGCCCCTCGAACCCCGTCACCGGGGGCAGAGATAGACCCGCTTCCAGCGCCGCCCTGTGAATAGCCTGCGCGATGGGGTGCTCGGACTTGCCCTCGACCGCCGCGACAAGGGCCAGCACCTCGGCCCGTTCGAACCCCGGCGCAAGCTCCAGATCGGTCAGGCGCGGCTTGCCCTCGGTCAGGGTGCCGGTCTTGTCAAAGGCCACGACCCGGGTGCCCGACAGGAGTTGCAGCGCCTCACCCTTGCGAAACAGCACCCCCATTTCAGCCCCGCGCCCGGTGCCAACCATGATCGAGGTCGGCGTGGCCAGCCCCATCGCGCATGGGCAGGCGATGATCAGCACCGCCACCGCATTGACCAGCCCGAAGGTCAGCGCCGGTTCGGGGCCAAAGGCGAACCAGATGACAAAGGTCAGCAGCGCAACCGCGATGACGGCGGGGACGAACCACATCGTCACCTTGTCGACAAGCGCCTGGATCGGCAGCTTGCCGCCTTGCGCGGCCTCGACCATGCGGATGATCTGCGCGAGCATCGTGTCGGCCCCGACTGCAGTCGCGCGAAAGGCCAGCGCACCGGTCTGGTTGACGGTGCCGCCGACGACCACGGCGCCGACGCGCTTTTCCACCGGGACCGGCTCGCCGGTGATCATCGACTCGTCCACCCAGCTCTCGCCCTCGATCACCTCGCCATCCACCGGTACACGTTCACCGGGGCGCAGTTCGACCTCATCTCCGGGTCGTACCTGATCGACCGCAATTTCCTGTGTGACCCCGTCCCGCCGTACCCGCGCGGTCTTCGCCTGCAGCCCGATCAGGCGCCCGATCGCCTGCGAGGTGCGGCCTTTGGCGCGGGCCTCCAGATAGCGGCCCAGCAGGATCAGGGTGACGATCACCGCCGCAGCCTCGTAATACACGTTCACCGTGCCCGGCGGCAGCAGGCCGGGGGCGAAGGTCGCGACCATGGAATAGGCATAGGCGGCCATTGTGCCGACCGCGACCAGGCTGTTCATGTCCGGCGCCCCGCGCGCCAGCGCCGGAAAGCCGAGGGCGTAGAAGCGGATGCCGGGAAAGGCCAGGACCAGCGTGGTCAGGGCGAACTGGATCAGCCAGTTTGCCTGCATGCCGATGGTGGCCATGATCAGATGGTGCACGGGCGGGAACAGATGCGCGCCCATCTCCAACACGAAGACCGGCAGGGTCAGCGCCCCAGCGATCAGCACATCGCGGCGCAGCCCCTGCGCCTCGGCCTCGCGCCGCTCGGCGGCACTGCCGTCGCTGGCCGCCTGCCGCTGGCGGGCGGTGTAACCAGCGCCCTCGACCGCTGCGATCAGGGCGGCGATGTCGGCGGTGCCGGTGACATTCGCGCGTTCGGTGGCAAGGTTGACCTGCGCTTCGGTCACGCCCGGCACGGCGGCCAGCGCGCGCTCGACCCGGCCGACGCAGGAGGCGCAGGTCATCCCCTCGATGGCCAGTTCCACCCGCGCGGCGGGCACGTCATAGCCCGCCCCCTCGATCACCTTGACCAGATCGGCGCGGCTCACAGGGGAGGACAGCCTGACCTCGGCCTTTTCAGTGGCGAGGTTCACATTGGCCTCCGCGACACCCGGGACAGCCAGCAAAGCACGCTCTACTCGCCCGACGCAGGAAGCGCAGGTCATCCCTTCGATATCCAGAACTTGCGTTGGAAGCGGTCTCAGGGCGGTGTTCATGGGGTTCTCGCAGCAGCAGGGAAGGTGTCAGCGCCCAAGATGAGCCTTCCAACAACTGTCTCTTATACACATCTCCGAGCCCACGAGACAGGCAGAAATCTCG
>CALEZJ010000008.1 GCA_937927885.1 uncultured Paracoccaceae bacterium
GCGATGAATTCAAGCGACCGTGCATCGGGTTGATCGAGGTATTTCAATGCGCTGGGAAAGGTCAGGTCGCCCCAGGCGTCGCCCAGTTCCAGTTCCATGTCTTCGATCAGAAGGTCGAAATTCTGGACATCGCGGGACACCGTGCAGGCGCGGATCGCCGCCGCGTGTTTTGGAGAGAGATTCGCGCTCGACATTCTTCTAATCCTCCGCGTCCGCGTTCCGGACCTGGCACAGGGCTGACACACCACCCGCGAGCGACTCTGCTTCGGGCCTGTCGGACACCATCGGAGGTAATCTTGGCAGGAATGGGGCTAAAATCTCGTAATTGTCAGGCGGGTGCCCACAATGCAGTCGCCCTGCCGTCGTTTCGAACGGCAGGGCGCTGCGAGGTTCGCCGGGCTTGGGGCCCCGGCGGGGAGGAACGGGTCAGCGAATGGGCCGTGGTACGGCGGCTTCGAGGTATTCACGGTGGATGATCGCGGCATATTGCCCGTTCAGGACCATCGGATGGCTTTGCAGGAAACCGGACACTTCGGTTACCGCCCGGCGGTTCTGGCGCTCGCGGTCTGGGGTCTGGATCAGGGGTTGGGTCTCGCCATTCGACACCACGGCTTCGAGCCGGTTGCGGCTGACACCGTTGCGCACCAGGAAGGCCACCACTGCCTGCGCGCGACGTAGCCCCAGCCGGTGGTTGTAGCGTTCGTTGCCGACCAGATCGGCGTGGCCGAAGACGCGGAACGTGACCTCGGGGAACTGGTTGATCCAACGCGCCTGCCGCAACAGGATCGCCTGGGCCTGTTGATCCAGCCGCGTGCTGTCGAACTCGAAATTCACCGTATTGGGCACTTCGCGGGCGAATTTGTGCGCGAGGTCGATGGCGAAGGGCATCTGACCGGTCAGCACCAGCACGTTGTGCGCTGTCGGGTTGCCAAAACCGCCCTCGTCGGTCTGTGACCCCACGACGCGCCCGCCACCCGCACAGGCGGCCAGTGCCAGAGACGATAGGCCCAGCATCAGGGCACGGCGGGTCTGTTGCATCTGCGCCATGTCCCTCACTCCATCACATAGCCATAGCCGCCGCGGAAATCCTGCCGCGCCACTTCGGCCGCGCCGCCGGTTGCCCCCACCAGCCGACCGTTCAGGAACAGGTCGCGCTCGTTGGGTAGGCGGATGCGGTCGGTGGGCAGGATCAGCGCCTCGCCACGGGTAGGCGAGACCAGATGTGCGGTGACGAAGATCATCAATTCGGACTGGTTGCGCTGGTAATTGGCCGAGCGGAAAAGCGCCCCCAGCACCGGAATGTCGCCCAGCCAGGGAACCTGAGCGATGCCGCCCTGGAAATCATCCTGCAACAGCCCGGCGATGGCAAAGCTTTCTCCGTCGCGCAATTCCACCGTGGTTGCGGTCTGGCGACGCCGGAAGGCCGGGACCGAGACCCCGCCCGAGGTGACCGCATTCGCCCGATCGAGGCTGGAAACCGAGGCGTTCAATTCGAGATTGATGACGCCGCCGTCCAGCACCCGGGGGGTAAAGCCCAGTTCAACGCCGAAGGGGCGATAGTCGATGGTGACCGTGCCCGAATCGCCGATCACCGGCACCGGGAATTCGCCACCGGCAAGGAAGCTGGCCGTCTGGCCGGACAGCGCGGTCAGGCTGGGTTCGGAAAGCGTCCGTGCCAGCCCGTTCGATTCCAGAGCTTCCAGCATGACCTGGAACTGCACGCTGCCGATGTTGAAACCGCCGGTGATGACGCCGGCGCGGTCCAGCCCCGCCGTGGGCGTTGGCGACCCACCCAGCGCACCGCCAGCCAGCGAGGGGGTCGGCCAGGCGCCTGTGCCGATCACAGCGCCGCCGCCGCCCACCGCCAGACTGGCGGCCAGGTTTTGCGAAGCCCCGCGCGACACTTCCGAAAAGCGCACCCGCAGCATCACCTGCTGCGTGCCGCCGACGCTCATCAGGTTCGAGACGCGCGAGGGCGCATAGCGTTCTGCCAGTTGCAGCGCCGCATCCAGCCGGGCAATCGACGAGACCGTGCCCGAAAGCACGATGCCGTCATTTGCGGTGCGCACCTCTATCTGCTCGCCGGGGAGAATCTGGCGCAGACGCTCGCGGAATTCGGCTACATCGGGGGTGACATGCACCTCGACATTCGCGATCAACTCGCCATTGGCACCCAGAATGGTCAGTGTGGTGCGCCCCGGAGCCTTGCCCAGCACATAGATCGACCGGTCCGAAAGGGTCGAGATATCGGCTATGCCCGGGTTGGCGATCGACAATTCCACAAAGGGGATATCGGATTCTACGACAACTGCACGGTTCATCGACACGGCGAGCGTATCACGCACGGTGCCCGACTGAACCCGAAGGGATTGCCCGAACACAGGAGACGCAGGAACAAGCCCCGCCCCCAGCCCGAACGCCGCCAGCGCAAGAGCTGGCGTAAAACGACGCTTCACTGTCATGTGATCCTGCCTCTTGACCACGGTTTTTTGCCGACACTCTGCGGTGTGGTTGCGGCCCAGAATGCGCGAATCCGCTTTTTTTTGCAAGTTTCAATTGTTTGCAGCGCGTTTTTCGAGTGTTTCACGGGGTTGCCCCGATGTCTGGCGCCAGAATGCAGGCGGCCCCCCACATCTGGGGGCCCTGCCTTGCGTAAACCTGTGGCAAAAAGGTCTCGTCAGTTGGTACAGGGGATCTCGATCATGACCACATCGGCACCACGGCGGGTACGCACGGTGCAGCGTTCGGTCACAACCTGCGTACGGGTCTCCATTCCCAGCAGGCTGCGGCTGTCGACCTGAATCGGGTTCACCTCGGCCACATCGTCAAGGCCCACCAGCGATAGCGACAGGCGCCCGGTGGACTGGCCTTGCGCCAGCGAGGCGATCATCTCGGGCGCGGCCTCGACGGTGATCGAGCGCGGCACGCCATTGAATGCGCGATCCTGATCCGCATTCTCGTCCAGAGCGATGATGCGAACGCTGGCTGACAAAAGCCGTGTGATCTCGCCACCCTCGGCGCCGCGGCCGGTCCAGTAGATGTCCACGGTGTCCGAGGGACGCAGCGTGCCAGAGAGGCCGCTGTTCTGATCGACGCGGATGGTAAAGGCGCGCATTCCGGGCGTAAGCATTGCCGCGATGCCCGCAGGCTGGCCCGGCTGGCTGACCTTGACCTCCAGGATCGGTTCCATGGGCTCCATGGCCCGCAACGCAACGCGCGGGCGCGAGAGGTCGGGGATCAGGGCATCGACGCTCTGGAACGCCCCGGGGGGAATGGCAGTCGCGGGCCAGTCGACCAGTTGTACATCGGCGGTGCCGATCAACTCACCATAGCGCAGGGCCCGTGTCGCCACCAGGACCGGCACCGTCTGCACCGAGACCACGCTGGCCTGTCGCGACTGGGCTGCGACCAGTGCGGCCTGGGTCTGGCCGACATAGGTTTGCGCCATGTAGACACCGAACCCGGCAAGGGCCAGGCCGACACCCAGAATTCCGATTTGAGCGACACGCATCAGATCCCTCCTTCGTGACCTTCGATCCCGGTCCGGGACCCTGTCAGAGACTCGTTGCACCCGAGTCTGCTCGGCAATTCGGGCGCAATCATGGCGGGGGCCGGATTACACCGTGGCAAGCCCCGCCAATGCAGACGGGTCGCACCCTGCGATGCGACCCGGTGCGATCTGTGGGCACGCTTACTGCGAGACACCCAGGGTGCCCAGCGAGGCGACCGAGGCCGAACTCAGCGAGTTCGAGATATTGGTGCCCAGGGTGCCGACGCCCGAACGCACCGAGGTGATCACGGCGAGGCCGAGGCCGACGATTGCGGCGGTCAGCACGACCCAGTCAACAGTCACGGCGCCGGATTCGTTGGCGGCAAAGGTCTTGATCTGGTTCAGAAAGGTCATGTGCAGTCTCCAGGTT
>CALEZJ010000009.1 GCA_937927885.1 uncultured Paracoccaceae bacterium
GACCACCGCCGCGACATTCCTAGGGGCAAACCATCGGCATGAGCGACGCAGGTCGCAGCCCGCCATTCCATCCCGCACGCACTTCCAAACCCAATCACTGGATTTCACCGGCCTTGGGCGCGATTCAGCGCGGCGTGCGGTATTGGCAGCTTCTGAATGGCAGATGATGTCGGAAGATCTCCACGGAATGTTCACTTATGTCGATTTAGAGGTCATAGGCGAACATTTAATTGCTTCCCCCCATCAGCCTGCTAGGCTGGAGGCATGACGGAAACACCCCCTCCCGAAACCGGTTGGCGAGGATCGCGAGACGGCTGGCTCGGGGCGGCCTATGATGCGCTGGTCCGCGAGGGGATCGACGGAGTGAAGATCATGCCGCTGGCAGAGCGGCTGACCCTGTCGCGAACCAGCTTCTACTGGTTCTTCAAGGACCGCGCCGAACTTCTGACCGCGCTGGCCGATATGTGGGAATCGCGCACCACCGAACCGCTGGTCGCCGCGACCCGCGCCTATGCCGACACGGAAACCGAGGCGATGTTCAATGTCATCTCCTGTTTCCTGCGGTCTGAAACCTTTGACGCAAGGATGGAATTCGCGCTGAGAGGGTGGGCAATGAAGGATCCCTCGATCCACGCCCGCGTCGTGACCGCCGATACCCGCAGGCTGCTGGCCCTTCGTCAGTTGCTGGAACGCTGGGGACACGCACCACAGGATGCCGATATTCGCGCGCGCACGATCTATCTGGTGCAGATCGGCTATATCTCGATGCAGGTTGCCGAGACGCTGGAAAGCAGACTGGCGCGCATTCCCAGTGATGTGGAGATCTACACGGGCCGTCGCCCCCGATCGCGCGAGGTCGCGCGATTTCGTGGACAATTCGGCCTGTGAGATCACAGGTCCTTCACGATGCGCAGGGCGTCATAGATTGCGGCATGAGTGTTGCGCGCGGCCACCGCATCGCCGATGCGGAACAGGCGAAAGCGCCCCTCGGGGTTGGTGCTGACCGATTGTTTCGCGCCCGTCGACAGGGCGTCATAATCCACCTCGCCCAAATTGCGTGACAGGGGTTTCAGACCAAAATAGAGATCATCGAGCGGCCTTGTGCCGTGGTTGACCACCACCTGATCCACCAGCCTCTCGCGCGTCATGTCGCCGTAATCGCTGCCCAGTGTGGCGCGCAGCCGATTGCCTTCTCGCGTGACCGCCATCAACCGCCAGGTCACGGTAAAGGTGGTGTCGCGCCGCTGGAGACTGCGCATGTACGGGACCAGATTCATTGCCATGACCTCAGGGGCAAAGGTCCGGTCGGGGGTGACGATCTCCACCCGTGCGCCCGTGGCAGCGATCAGATCGGCAGCTTGCAGCCCGGCATGGTCGCCCGCGTCGTCAAAGACCAGCACGTTGCTACCCGGCCTCACATCGCCCGAGAGGATATCCCAGGCCGAGCAGACCAGATCGTTGCCCGAGCGCAGAACCGCAGTATGTGGCAGGCCGCCGGTGGCGATAATGACCTCATCGGGGTTGGTGGCCACCACCATTTCGGCATCGGCGTAGGTGTTGAAATGAAACACCACACCGCGCTTTTCGCACTGTTCCATCCGCCATCGGATGATCGAGATCATCTCGCGCCGCCGCTCTTGCTGGGCGGTCAGACGGATCTGACCACCGGGCTGATCGGCGGCCTCGAACACCGTTACCTCATGGCCGCGTTCGGCAGCGACACGCGCGGCTTCGACCCCGGCGGGGCCGGTACCAACCACGGTGATGCGCTTTTTTGTCGTGGCGGGGCTGATGGTCTGGGGCTCGTAGGCTTCGCGCCCGGTGGCGGGATTGTGCAGACACAGCGCAATCCCGCCCTGATAGATACGGTCCAGACAATAATTCGCGCCAACACAGGGGCGGATGTCATCCTCTCGCCCCTCGACCAGTTTACGAACCAGATGCGGGTCGGCCATGTGCGCACGCGTCATGCCGACCATATCAAGCTTGCCAGAGGCGATCGCATGCCGCGCCGTCGCCAGGTCGGAGATGCGCGCGGCGTGGAAGGTGGGAAACCCGGTCGCCGCACGGATTTCGCCGGCGAAATCCAGATGCGGGGCGCTGCGCATGCCTTGAATGGGGATCAGATCGGTCAGCGCGGGATCAGTGTCGATGGACCCGCGCACGACATTCAGGAAATCCACGAGCCCGCTGGACTTCAGCTTGTGCGACACCTCCAAGCCCTCGGCGGCGGTCATGCCTCCCGGCGCGCATTGATCACCAGTATAGCGCAGGCCTACGATGAACCGATCGCCGCACCGCGCCCGGATCGCGCGAAGCACGTCAAAGGTGAACCGCAGACGGTTGTCGAGTGAGCCCCCGTAAGGCGCGGGCAGATCATTGGTCAGCGGAGACCAGAATTGCTCCAGCAGGTGACCGTAGGCCTCCAGTTCGATCCCGTCCACTCCGGCTGCCTGCATCCGTTCTGCAGCATCGGCAAAATCCTCGATGATGCGGGCGATGTCCCAATCTTCTATGCGCTTCGGAAAGGCGCGATGTGCCGCCTCGCGTTCATGGCTGGGGGCGACGATGGGTAGCCAGTCGGCCTTGTCCCAGCGGGTGCGCCGTCCCAGATGGGTAAGTTGGATCATTACTGCGGCACCATGGTCATGGCACTCGTCGACCATCGCCTTCATCCAGCCAACCACCTCGTCTTTCCACGCCAGTATATTGTTGAACACCGGTGGGCTGTCGCGTGCGACACTGGCAGACCCTGCGGTCATCGTTAGCGCGACCCCCGCCTTTGCACGCTCGACGTGGTAGGCGCGGTAGCGTTCCTTTGGCATCCCGTCCTCGGGATAGGCCGGCTCATGGCTTGTTATCAGGATACGATTGCGAAGCGTCAGATGTTTGAGCGTGTAGGGCTGCAAGAGGGGATCGTTGGACATGGCGCGACTCCGGACTTTCGATCAGCGTGCCTGGCAATGTTCAGATGTGTCAATTACAGGATCATGACTGAACATTCCGGCGGGTGGGATTTCAGTACCACGCATCGGCGACAGCCGCTTTCTTGCGAGCGATGAAGTCGCGCAGAGCCTCGTCGACCCCCTCGTCCAACGGTGGGGCCTGATATTCGGCCAGCGTCTTCTTCCACCGCGCATTCGCCCGCTTTGCGCTGTCGAAGCCGCCCTGTTCGTCCCAGGTCTCCCAGGGCTGGTTGTCATCCAGTGCAGAATCCCAATAGGCCGTTTCATAATGCCGCAGGGTGTGTTGGGTGGAAAACAGGTGCTGCCCGGGCCCCAGTTCCGCCAGCGCGTCAAAGGCCAGCGCGTCGTCGTCCACTGTCATTCCGTCCAGATAGGAATGCAGCGCGCCGCAGAGATCGGTGTCCATGACGTGCTTTTCGTAGGACATCGATAACAGCCCGTCCAGAAACCCGGCTGAATGCAGGACATAATTCGCCCCGCCCTGCACCGCTGACATCATGGACATCATGCTTTGCTGCATCGCCTGCCCGTCGGGCAGTTTCGAGGTGCTGAAATTCCCTGCGCAGCGCAGCGGCATGTTCAGCCGTCGCGCCAGTTGCCCCATGACCAGCGATCCTATGGCGGGCTCGGGTGTGCCGAAGGTCGGCGAGCCCGACCGCAGGCTCATCGAGGAAAAGAAGGTGGCCAGGATCGTCGGTGCCCCCGGTCGCACCAATTGCGCCAGTGCACAGGACGACATGCTCTCGGCCAGACCCTGTGCGACCATGCCGGCGATGGTCAGTGGCGCCACTGCCCCGCCCAGCAGGAATGGCAGATGGATGCTGCCCTGATTGGCCCGCGCATAGGCGCGGATGCCTGCCGCCGTCACCCCATCCAGCACCAGCGGCGAGGTGGTGTTGAAATTCCCCATCACCACGCAGTTCTGATCGACAAATTCGGTCCCGAACAGGATGCGGGACAATTCGATCGAATCTTCGGCGCGATCCGCCGCGGTGATCGAGCCCAGATAGGCCCGGTCCGAATAGCGGATATGGGCATAGACCATGTCCAGATGGCGCTTGTTCACCGGCACGTCCGTGGGTTCGCAAACCGTGCCGCCCGAATGGTGCAGCCATGGTGACGCCTGACCGAGTTTCACGAAATTCTCGAAATCCTCGATCGTACCATAGCGCCGCCCCCGGTCCAGATCCATGACAAAAGGTGAACCATACGAGGGGGCGAAAACCACGTTCCTGCCGCCGATCCGCACGCTGTTGGCGGGGTTCCGGGCATGCTGGATAAATTCGGCGGGGGCGGTCTTCAGAATCTCGCGGCACAGGCCGGGTTCGAACCTGATGCGCCAGATTCCCGGCGCGGTTTCTCTCACCTCTGCTCCGGCGGAATTGTAAAGCCGCATTGCCTCGTAGTCGTCGCGCAGTTCGATGCCGATCTCGGCCAGAATTCGGTCGGCGGTCGCCTCGATGCGGATCAGGCCTTCCTCGGACAGAATGTCATAGGTCGGAATCCCGCGCACGATATAGGGTCGGCGCAGCGCAGCGCCCCGGGCGCGTTCCTCCCTTCGCTGATTGCGCCCGCCGCGCGCCCGCTTCCCGTCACCCGCCGCGGTGTTTCCGTCTGCCATCGCCGAACCCCTTGTCAAACGGGCCGAGTCTAGGCCGCGACAGCGACCCTGTAACGCTGGAAAATCTTCATCGACTTGATAGATTGGCCTTATGGATTCTATGCGTCGCCTGCTTCCCTCGCTGAACAGTCTCGTGGTCTTCGAGGCAGCCGGTCGGCTGGGCGGCTTTTCCGCCGCCGGGCGCGAGTTGGGAATGAGTCAGGCCGCGGTTTCCTATGCGATTGCACGGCTGGAGGAACATTTGGGCACCGCGCTTTTCCTGCGCGCGCACCGGCGCGTGCATCTGTCCGAGGCCGGCCAGCGATTCCATGCCGATGTAACCATTGGTCTTTCGCATATCCAGCGATCGGCCGAAGGATTGCGCGCACTGGCCGGTGGCAGCCATGTGACGCTGGCCTGTTCGACCGCCTTTGCGGCCTACTGGATGGTGCCCCGGATGGCGCGGTTCCGGATTGACCTGCCCGATGTGGATTTGCGGATCCAGACCTCGGACCGTGATCTTGATCTGGTTGGCGAAGGCATCCCGCTGGGCGTGCGTGGTGGCGTGCCGGGCGACTGGCCACAATATGACGCTGCCATACTGGCACCCGAGGTCATCTTTCCTGTCTGCGCCCCGACGCATCTGCTTCGGTGGTCGGCCCCGGCAAGCGCCTCAGACCTTCTTGCCCATCCGTTGATCCACCTCGACGAACCGTTTCGGTCGGCCACAACCTGGAAGGACTGGTTCACGGCACAAGGCATCGCACCTCATCTGGTGCCCAAAGGACTGCAGATCAACGATTATGTGCTCGTCATCCAGTCGGTGATCGAGGGACAGGGGGTGGCGCTTGGGTGGCACCATCTGATCGAAGGACTGGTGGCGAAAGGCGTTCTGGTGCGCCTGACGGACCAGACACTGGCGACGGGAAAGGATTTCCACGTCATCTGGCCACGCGACCGCCTGCTGTCACGCGCCGCGATTCAGGTGCGCAACTGGCTGCTGGCGCAACCCGGTCCGACGGCCTGACCCGCAGCCGCCACAGTCCCAGGCGCAACACGACCAGACACGCTGGTGGTGTGCCGGCTCTCATCGACCTGTGCGAAGCAGGGAATTGAGCGGTACCCTTACCCACCCTTGATGCGCTGGAGCAGAAAGACCTCGCTAGTGACACCGACCGGGGCGTGGCGATTGGTGGACAGGGCGCCGTCGACCACCACCGACACCCCGCCATCGAGGAAGGGCGCAAGGCCGGGATGGGCCACGCGCAGGGCCGCGAACACTTGGGCGATCGTCGCACCCTCGACCTCGATCACCTCGGCTCCGTCGGTGAACCGGCGCAGACCCGCCCAAAGGTGGACCCGCGCCATAGCGGTCAGCCCCGTGCCTTCAGTGCCGCCAACACCTTTGGCGGTGACATCGGCAGATGGCGCAGCCGCACCCCCGTCGCCGCCGCAACTGCGTTGGCGATGGCGGGCAAGGGCGGGGTGATGCCGGTTTCCCCGACACCGCGCACGCCGTATGGATGGCCGGGGTTTGGCACCTCGACGATGACCGTGTCGATCATCGGGAGGTCGCTAGCCACCGGGATGCGATAGTCGAGGAACACAGTGTTCTGCAGCCGCCCGTCTCGGCCATAGACATATTCTTCGTTCAATGCCCAGCCGATACCCTGCACCGCACCGCCCTGATACTGCCCCTCGACATAGGCCGGATGGATTGCCGTGCCCGCATCCTGCACCACCAGATAGCGCAAGATGGTAACCTTGCCGGTCTCGGAATCGACCTCGACATCGACCACATGCGCGCCAAAGGACGCACCGACACCCTCGGCGGTGACCTCGTGGTGACCTGAAATCGGCCCGCCGGTCTCGCCCATCTTGGCTGCAATCTCGGCCATGGTCAGGGGCGGGAACTGGCCGGCATTGGGTCCTGCCGGCACAGCGGCGCCGTCAATCCATTCCACCGCCTCGGGCTCGATCCCCCAATCAGCGGCGGCGCGGCGGCACATTTCGCTGATCGCAGCCTTGGCCGAGATCACCGCCGCCTTGCCGCTGGCAAAGGTGGCGCGGCTGCCGTGCGTTGGTTCGTTCACGCCGAGGGCGCCGGTTTCTACCACGTTCACGCGCACATCGTCATAGCCGATGCCAAAGGTTTCCGCGACCATCAGGGCGATGGAGGCGCGGCTGCCGCCGATATCGGGTGTGCCGACCGAGACCGTCGCACCGCCATCTTCGGAAACCGCCACCGTGACCGAGGTTTCGCCGCCATGGTTGAACCAGTAGCCCGAGGCAATGCCACGCCCCTGATTGGGGCCAAGAGGAGCTGACAGGTTTGGATGCGCCTTGACCGCCTCCAACACCTCGACCAGACCGATGGATCCGAAGGTTGGACCATAGCTGGATTTGTCGCCCTCGCGCACCGCGTTCTTCAGTCGCACCTCAAGTGGGTCCAGACCGAGTTCCTGAGCCATCTCGTCGATCAGGCTTTCCACGGCAAAGGCCCCCATCGGCGCGCCGGGCGCACGATAGGCAGCGGCCTTGGGCCGATTGGCGAGCACGTCTTGCCCGATGCACTTGACCGCATCCAGTTTGTAGGGGGCCAAGGCGCAGAACAGCGCCATATCGACCGGAGCGCCGGGGAAAGCGCCGCCCTGCATGCGGAAATCGCACAGCGCAGCAGTGATCGTGCCGTCCCTTTTCATGCCGATCTTGACATCCATCGAGGCCGAGGCCGTCGGCCCGGTGGCGCGCAGCACCTCGGAGCGGCTCATCACCAGCTTGACAGGGCGCCCGCCGGCCTTGCGGCTGAGCGCCAGCGCGAGGGGTTCGGCAAAGATCGTCGTCTTGCCGCCAAAACCGCCACCGATTTCCGAGGGTGTGACGCGAAGCTGCGCCGCCTCCAACCCCAGCACGGCGGCGCACATCTTGCGGATGTACCACTGGCCCTGAGTGCAGACCCACATCTCGCCCTTGCCATCCGCACCCAACTGCGCGACGCAGGCATGCGGCTCGATGTATCCTTGATGGGTGGCTTCGGTCAGATAGCGCCCTTCGCGCACCAGATCGGCAGCGGCAAAGCCCGCGTCCAGATCGCCATGGCCGAACTCGATCTGTTTGACCACGTTCGCTGGCGACCCGTCGGGCACCGAGGCATCTGCCGACCCGGGCCGGAGCGCGATGGCATCCGGACGGATCGCGTCATCGACGTCGATCAGATGCGGCAACACCTCATACTCGACGTCGATCAGGGCCAGCGCATCCTGGGCGATAAACTTCGACGTGGCGGCAACGGCCGCGACTGCGTGGCCATCGTAAAGCGCGACCTCGCCTGCCAGCGTGTTTTCGGTCAGGTTCCAGTCTTCGCCACTCTGGCCGGTGGCAAGATCGGCGCGGGTAATGACCGCCTTGACACCCGCCAGTGCCTCGGCACGCGAGGTATCAATCCGCGTTATCCGCGCATGGGCGTGCGGGCTGCGCAGGACAGCAGCGTGCAGCATGCCGGGAAGTGCCATGTCGGCACCATAGCGCGCACGGCCGGTCACCTTGTCCAGACCATCGGGCCGGTTGGGCCGCGTGCCGATCAGCCGGTAGGCGTGAGTGTCATCCTTGGCCATCGCTCAAGCCCCCCTTATCTCGGCCGCGGCATCCATCACGGCGCGAACGATCTTGTCATAGCCGGTGCAGCGGCACAGGTTGCCTGCCAGCCAGAACCGCACCTGTTCTTCGGTCGGGTCCGGGTTCTGGTCCAACAGCGCCTTTGATGCAACCAGAATGCCTGGCGTGCAGAACCCGCATTGCAGCGCGGCATGGTCGATAAAGGCCCGCTGGAGCGGGTGCAACTCGTGGCCCTGCGCCAAGCCCTCGATTGTTCCGATGGTCTTGCCCTCGGCCTCGACCCCCAGCACGAGGCACGCGCACAGCAGCGTTCCGTCCACCAAGACCGAACAGGCGCCGCAGTCGCCGGTACCACAGCCCTCCTTTGTGCCGGTCAGACCCAGATGATCGCGCAGGCAATCCAGCAGGCTTTCGCGCGGATCGGCGAGAAACTCGACCGGATCGCCATTGACCGTGGCGCTGACGTGGACCTTGCTCATGCGGGTTCTCCCCTGGCGCGCGCCAGTGCAATTGTTGCCGCGCGGCGGGCCAGAACGCCCGCGATCTCCTTGCGGAATTCGGCGGTGCCACGCCGGTCGCTGATCGGGCGGGCTGCGCCCATGGCTGCGGCAGAAAGGGCTGCCAGCGCAACCCCATCGCCCTGGGTGCCGATCAGCGCAGCCGCCGCCTCGGGCACCAAGAGAACGGTGGGTGCCACCGCGCCCAAAGCGACCCGGGCCTCGGTGATCACCCCGTCGGCAAACCTCAGGCTGACGGCGCAGCCAACCACGGCAATGTCCATTTCGGTGCGCGGGATGAAACGCAGATAGGCGTCGCCCCCCCCTGCCCCGCGCGGCGGCAACAGGATTGCCGACACCACCTCGCCCGGCGCCAGCGTCGTCCGGCCCGGCCCGGCGGGCACGTCCTCGACGAGGATTTCGCGAGTGCCCGTGGACCCGGTCACTTCGACCCGAGCGCACGCCGCAATCAACCCGGGCACCGAATCCGCCGCTGGCGAGCCGTTGCACAGGTTGCCTGCCAGCGTGGCACGGCCCTGCACCTGCGTTGAGCCGACCAAATTCATCCCCTCGACGACACCAGGCCAGTCAGCCTTCAGCGATGCATGCCGTCCAAGCACCGCGCCCGGCACCGCGACTCCGATGCGCCAGCCGCCCTCGGGGGTGCGGGCGATGTCGCCAACTCCGGGAATGCCCTTGAGATCGATCATGTCCTCGGGGGTGGAAATCCCGGCGCGCATCTGCACCAGGACATCCGTTCCCCCGGCGAGGAACCTATACCGCCCCGCCGCCGATGCGATCCGCGATGCTTCGACGAACGAGTCCGGTTTGTGATAGCGCATCCCGGCAACCTCCTTGAATGACATAGGGGATCACCCCAGCCCGACCAACTGACCTTAGCCCGAGGCGCAAGGCGCTGGCAATTGATCGCCGTGACACCCGGCCCCGATTTCGGCATGGCTTCAGGGAATCGAGTCGCGCGCCTCTCCTCCGGGATCAGGCCGCAGATCTTGTGGCTGGTCTGTAAAGTGACAGCAACCTGTAGGCAAAGATTCGCAAGTCTACGCGTAACACCTTGATTTGCCGATTTTTTTACATTCGGCCTGTACCGCCCTCGATAGCGCAGGCTCCTTCAACGGATTGGGTTGGTTTTATCCACATTATCTGTTAAGTTGGGGAAAAATAAGATATGCTGAGGGCAGTTGATGAACGGCATACGGGCGTCGCAAAGGTTTGATGTCATGTCCAAACGGCTGGGAAGCCGTTTGCGTGACCACGCGGAGGAAACCTTTCCTCCGGATGCGCAGAAGGGCCTGCGCCGCTTTGCCATGCGCGAGGCGGCAGAGTTGTTGCGTATCAATCAGAACACCTTCCGGCACCACGTGTCAAATCTCGAAGGTTTTCCCGAAGGCATGCTGGAGGGCGGAAACCGACGCACTTTCAGCGCTGCCGAAATGGTCATGGCGCAGCGGGTTCTGCTGGAAACCGGTCGGATCAAACCCGAGGAGCACCCCCATCGCAGGCCCGGCGAACCTTGTCAGATCATGACCGTGTTCAACCTCAAGGGGGGGTCCGCCAAGACCTCGACCGTTGCGCACGTCGGGCAATTGATGGGGCTGCGCGGTTACCGGGTTCTTCTGGTCGATCTCGACAGTCAGGCCAGCCTGACCAACCTGTTCGGCGTCACACCCGAGTTGGACCCCGAGATGCCGACATCTTACGACCTTATCCGGTCCGAGGGGACGCTTCCCGCGGCCAAGATCATCCGCAAGACCAATTTCCCCACCGTCGACCTGATCCCGGCCTCGATGGACATCATGGAGTATGAATTCGAGGTCGCGCTGAGCTTTCGGCAGGGCACGACGTCGTTTCACAGCCGCATCCGTGAAGCGCTGGAGCCGGTGCTGGACCACTATGACCTGATCATCTTCGACACCCCACCACAGCTCAATTTTTCTGTGATCTCCGCGCTCTTTGCCTCAAATGGCGTGCTGATCCCGCTGAATGCCTCGATGCTGGACGTCATGTCATTGGCCAGCTTTCTGGGCATGGCCAGCAACCTGATGGGCGTGGTCGAATTCCACGCGCCCGAACATGGGCTGGATTTTGTCCGGGTGCTTATCACTCGCTATGAAAACACCGACGGCCCGCAGGTACAGATTTCCTCCCTGCTGCGCACCGTGCTGGGCGAGGCCGTACTGCCCGCCGAGTTCCTGAAATCGACCGCGGTCGGCGATGCCGCAAACACCCAGCAGAGTATCTTCGAGGTGGAACCCCGCGAGGTGAACCGGCGCACCTATGAACGCGCCATCGAATCCGTCTCGCGCGTTACCGACGAGATCGAGCGCGACATGCTGAAAGCCTGGGGCCGCAGCCATGGCGCGTAAGGTGTTTGGCGGCTCGCTGAAAAGCGCGATGGAACAGACGCTGCCATCCGAGGACAGCAGCCCGCCGCGCACCAGTCCGACGGTGGCCCGTGCGCAAGCCTCGGTTCTCGAGGAGGATCGGCACGCCACCCGGCTTCTGGATCCCGGCCTGATCCGCATGTCCCCGGTCATGGACCGGATCGACCCCGGGGACGGGCTGGATGACCTGATCGCCTCGATCCGCGAACATGGCCAGAAGGTCCCGGTACTGGTCAGGCGCCTGCCAGACGGAACGTTCGAAATCGTCTATGGCCGTCGGCGGCTCCTGGCTTGCCGAGACCTTGGGCAAAAGGTGCGCGCCACGGTCATGGAGATGACCGATGAAGAGGCCCTGATCGCCCAAGGGGTCGAAAACAACGCCCGACAGGACCCGTCCTTTATCGAGAGGGCGCTGTTCGTGGCGGGCATCATCCGCGAACTGGGCAAGAC
>CALEZJ010000010.1 GCA_937927885.1 uncultured Paracoccaceae bacterium
GCTCTGGGCCATCTCGCGTGAGAGGTATGGGCAGGGGGACCGTTACATGGTCATCGTGCGGGCCAATCGGGGCCAGATCCGCAACCCGGATCTGATCTATCCCGGCCAGATCTTTGCCTTGCCCGAGGATTGACTGCGGCCGAAAAGGCCCCGGGGGGCTGGCAATATCGCCTTTGCTTGCTTAGGTCCCCTGTCAGGCCAGCAAGGACGCCAGCATGCGATACAGACCCTCGAACAGCGCCCAGCCCGCGGATGCGGGCGATCCTTCTGCATCGGGACGGGCAACGCTGCGCCGGGTGGTCCCCTATCTGTGGCCATCGGGGGAGTCGGGGATCAAGACGCGGGTCGTCGTGTCGATGGTCCTCCTTCTGGTGGCGAAGCTGATCGCTGTGGGCACGCCGCTCCTTTACAAGGCGGCGGTGGATTCGCTGGCGCCGAGCGAGCTCGATGCGGGCTGGCTGGTGGGGATCGGCGCGGTGGGGCTGACGCTGGCCTATGGCATGGCGCGGCTGCTGACCAACGGGTTCCAGCAATTGCGCGACGCGGTGTTTGCCGTGGTGGGGCAAAGGGCGCTCAGGGCGCTGGCGCTGGAAACCTTCACCCATATTCACCGCCTCAGCCTGCGCTATCACCTGACCCGCAAGACCGGCGGCCTGTCGCGAGTCATCGAGCGCGGGGTCAAGGGTGTCGATTTCCTGCTGCGTTTCCTGTTGTTCAACATCGGGCCGCTGTTTCTGGAACTGGCGCTGATCGGCGCGGTGCTGGTGGTGCTGTTCGACGCCTGGTATCTGGCGGTGATCGTGGTCACCATCGGCCTCTATGTCTGGTTCACCTTTGCGGTGACCGAATGGCGCATTCGCCTGCGCCGCGAGATGAACAAGCAGGATACGGACGCCAACCAGAAGGCCATCGACAGCCTGTTGAACTTCGAGACGGTCAAGTATTTCAACGCCGAAGAGCGCGAGGCAAGGCGCTATGACAAGGCGATGGAGGGCTATGAGGCGGCTTCGCTGAAGACCGCTTATTCGCTGGCGATCCTGAACTTCGGCCAGTGGCTGCTGATTACCGGCGGGCTGGTGGCGGTGATGGTCATGGCGGCCGTCGGCGTGCAGAACGGCCATCTGACGGTGGGCGATTTCGTCATGGTCAACGCCTACATGATCCAGATCACCATGCCGCTGAACTTTCTGGGCTCGGTTTACCGCGAGATCCGGCAGGCGCTGGTCGATATGGGCGAGATGTTCGCCCTGCTGGGGCAGGCGCCGGATGTGGTGGAAAAGCCGGGCGCAATGCCGCTGCGGCTGGCCGGGGGGCATGTGCGGCTGGAGGGGGTGCATTTCGCCTATGACCCCGAACGTGCGATCCTGAAAGGGGTGACCATCGACATTCCCGCCGGGCAGAAGGTGGCGCTGGTCGGGGCCTCGGGCTCGGGCAAGTCGACCATCGGACGGCTGCTGTTCCGGTTCTATGACGTAACGGCCGGGCGGCTGGTGATCGACGGGCAGGATGTGCGGGATGTGACCCTGACCAGCCTGCATGCCGCGGTTGGGGTGGTGCCGCAGGATACGGTGCTGTTCAACGACACGATTTATTACAACATCGCCTATGGCAAGGATAACCCGACCCGCGCCGAGGTCGAGGAGGCCGCGCGTGCGGCGCGGATCCACGATTTCATCACCTCGCTGCCGCAGGGCTATGACACGCCGGTGGGCGAGCGCGGGTTGAAGCTGTCGGGGGGCGAAAAGCAGCGCGTCGGGATTGCGCGCACCTTGTTGAAAAACCCGGCGATCCTGCTTTTGGACGAGGCCACATCGGCGCTCGACAGCCAGACCGAGCAGGGGATTCAAGAGTCGCTCGCGCAGATGGGGCAGGGGCGCACCGTGGTCACCATCGCACACCGGTTGTCGACGGTCGTCGATGCCGACCGGATCGTGGTGCTTGAAGCCGGGAAGGTGGTCGAGGAGGGCACCCACGCCCAACTTCTGGCGCTGGACGGGCGCTATGCGCGCATGTGGGAGCGGCAGGCGCAGGGCGAGGCGATGGTCTCGGTCCGTGAGGTGGGGTGAAACCCCACCTTACTGGCGCGCCGCGTAGGGTGGGGTTTCACCCCACCCCCGGCAGGTTTCAGCGCCGGACCGGGCAGGTCGAGAAGCCGAAAAGCCGATACAGCGGGCAGGTGCCCAGAAGACCGGTCAACAGCGGCACGATGCCGATCAGATAGGCCCAGCGGTAAGCGCCTTCGGTGTTCAGGAAGAACCCGGCGATCAGCGCCAGACCGACGACGATGCGCAGGATGCGGTCGATACCGCCGACATTGTTGGCAAACATGGCAAGCACTCCTTTGGGCCAGTGGATGCCTGACCCCTACCTGATTCGGGTCGCCGTTGTCTGTGACCTCGTCACATCGCGACAGCGAGTCGCGCCAGCGCGGGCCGGTTGAGCAATTCGACCCGCCCCCGATCCGTCGTCAGAAGGCCGCGTTTGGCCAGAGCCTCCAGCCTGCGCGACACCACCTCGCGCGCCGATCCAATGCGCGCGGCCAGTTCCGCATGGGTTGCCTCGACCGCGCCCCCTTCGGCCAGATCCAGCAGCGCCTGCGCCAGCCGCGCTTCGACGCGGGTAAAGGCGACGCGCTCCAGCAGTTGGGTCATGTCGTTCATCCGCATCGCCAGCGCGCGGAACACGAAGCCGCGAAAGGCGTCCGAGCGTGCCATCAGGCTGTGAAACAGCGGTGCGGGGATCAGCACCAGCCGCGTCTCGCTGACCGTGACGGCCTCGCCGGAATAGGGTTCGTCACCCAAAAGGCCCAGCGTGGACTGGATGCAGCTTTGCCCCGGTTCGACCGCATAGAGCAGGATCTCGCGCCCGGTCGGTCCGGTGAGGCTGACCTCGATCCGGCCGGAAAGCACCACGGCGAAACCCTGCGCCGTCTCGCCGGGAGCAAAGAGGCGCGCGCCGCGCGGAAGGGTCTGGACCGGCAGCGCGTCGAGCCGCGCGGCCTCGTCAGGCGCCAGACCCAGCGCGGCGCCCGCCCAGCCCATCAGCCGCGCCCGCGTTTTTCGAACCGGGGCAGCATGGCGGAAAAGTCCATGCCGCGCCCGTCCTCGCGTTCCACGAACTGTTCGTAGAGCGCCGCCGCGAGTTGCCCCATCGGCGTGTCGGCATCCGCCGATTGCGCGGCCTGCTGCGACAGTCGCAAGTCCTTCAGCATCAATTCCGCCGCAAACCCGGGCTTGTAGCCGTTATCCGCCGGCGATTTGGCCCCGACACCCGGCGCCGGGGTATAGGCGTTCATCGTCCAGGAATAGCCCGACGAGGTCGAGACAACATCGAACATCTTCTGGCGGTCCAGTCCCAGCTTGTCGGCCAGGGCAAAGGCCTCGCAGGTGGCAATCATGGTCACGCCCAGGATCATGTTGTTGCAGATCTTGGCCGATTGTCCGGCGCCGGCGCCGCCGCAATGCACGGCCTTCTGGCCCATCACCGCGAAGAGGGGCTGAACGCGGGCAAAGGCGGCCTCGGTCCCGCCGACCATGAAGGTCAGCGTGCCGGCCGTGGCGCCGCCCACGCCGCCCGAAACCGGCGCATCCAGCGCCCCCAGCCCCGCCGCCGCTGCCTGTTCGGCCACCGCGCGGGCGCTGTCGACATCCACGGTCGAGCAATCGCACAGCACTGCGCCCGGGGCCATCGACGGGATCACCTCGGCGGCGATGCTGCGCAGGATGGCGCCGTTGGGCAGCATGGTGATGACCACCTCGGCCCCCCGCGCTGCCTCGGCCGCGCTGGCGGCCATGGTCAGCCCCTCGGGCCGCGCGGCCACGTCAAATCCCGTCACCTCGTGCCCGGCCTTCACCAGATTGGCCGCCATCGGCCCGCCCATGTTGCCAAGGCCAATGAATGCGATTTTCATGCGTCTTCCCTCCAGTCGTCGGCCCCCAGCGGCGCCAGCATGGCGGCCACTTCGGCCTCTGTCACGTCCTCGGCGCGGGCGTGGCGCCAGCGCGGGTTGCGGTCCTTGTCGATGATCTGGGCGCGCACGCCCTCGATGAAATCGCCCTGGTCCATGCTGCGCCAGGTCCAGCGGAATTCCTGCCGCAGCGCGTCGGCCAGACTGCCCGGGCCGGGGCGCAGCATGGCTAGGGTCGAGGCCATGGACAGCGGCGAATTGCGCCGCATCGCCTTGAGCGCGCTGGTGGCGAGGGGGCTGCCATCGTCCTGCAGGGCACGCAGGATCGCCGGAATGTCGCCTGCAAACAGCGCGTCAACCTGCGCCTGCGCGGCGGCCAGCGGGCTTTCGGGCGCCGCATGGTGCGGGATCACCACCTGCCCGGTCTCGCACAGGGCGGACTTGATCGCGGGCCAGTCGGATTCGGGCACGAAAGCATCGGCAAAGCCCGCGTGAATCGCGTCGCCCGGCCCCATCCGCGCCGCCGTCAGCGCCAGATAGAGGCCCAGGTGTCCCGGCGCCTTCGCGAGCAGCCAGGTGCCGCCCACGTCCGGGATCAGGCCGATCCCGCATTCCGGCATCGCCATCTGCGTCGATTCGCCAACGATCCGGTGCCGGATATGGCAGCCATAGCCCACACCGCCGCCCATGACGAAGCCATTGAGAAAGCTGACGACGGGTTTGGGATAGGTGCTGAACATCAGGTTCATGCGGTATTCGTCGCGCCAGAAGTCGCGACCCACGGCGAGGTTTCCGGCCTTGCCCGCCGCTGTCGCCTGCGCGATGTCGCCCCCCGCGCAAAACGACCGATCCCCCGTGGCATCGAGGATCACCACGTCGATTTCCGGATCATCCCTCCAGGCGTTCAGCGCCGCCTCGGTGGCCAGACACATGCCGTGCGTCAGTGCATTCAGCGCAGCCGGTCGGTTCAGCGTCAGTCGCCCGGCGCGACCCTCGGTGCGGACCAGAAGCTCGGCGCTCATTCCCGCCCCGCGAGCAGACTGCGTGCCACGATCAGGCGCATGATTTCATTGGTTCCTTCCAGAATCTGATGCACCCGCAGGTCCCGCACGATCTTTTCAATCCCGTAATCCGCCAGATAGCCATAGCCGCCGTGCAGTTGCAGGCATTGATCGGCGACATGGCTGGCGGCTTCGGTGACGAATTTCTTCGCCATCGCGCAGAACTTGGTGGCGTCGGGCGCCTTGTGGTCCAGTTTCCACGCCGCCTGCCGCAGAAAGGTGCGCGCCGCCTGCAATTCGATCTCCAGATCGGCCAGCCGGAACTGCAGCGCCTGAAACTGGTCCAGCGTCTGACCAAAGGCCCTGCGTTCGGCCATGTAGGCGAGCGTCTGGTTCAGGGCTTGCTGTGCGCCACCCAGCGAGCAGGCGGAGATATTCAGCCGCCCGCCGTCCAGTCCGGCCATCGCGTATTTGAACCCGTCGCCCTCGGAGCCGACGAGGTTCTCCAGCGGAACCAGACAATCGTCGAACTGCACCTGCCGTGTCGGTTGCGAGCGCCAGCCCATCTTGTCCTCGAGCCCGCCATAGGACAGACCCGGTGTGCCGTTTTCCACCACCAGCGTGGAAATTCCCTTTGGCCCCTCGGCCCCGGTGCGCACCATCACCACATAGGCGTCCGAATACCCCCCGCCCGAGATGAAGGCCTTGGTGCCGTTGAGGGTATAGCCCTCGTTCCCCTTCGCCGCGCGGGTCTTCAGCGCTGCCGCATCGCTGCCCGAGCCGGGTTCGGTCAGGCAATACGAGAGCACGGTCTGCATGGTGATCGCGGGGCTCAGATAGCGTTCCTTGACCTCGGGGCTGGCAAACCGGTCCAGCATCGCCGCGCACATGTTGTGGATCGACAGGAAGCTGGCGACCGACGGGCAGGCCATGGACAGCGCCTCGAAGACCAGCGTCGCATCGAGGCGGCTGAGGCCCGCGCCCCCTGCCTCCTCGCTGACGTAGAGCCCGCCAAACCCCAGTTCGGCCAGCTTTGGCCACAGGGCCCGCGGGATCGTGCCTTCGGCCTCCCACGTCCTGGCAAAGGGCGCGATATGCTCGGCGCCAAAGGCCTGCGCCATCTCGAAGATGGCCGATTGTTCCTCGGTCAGTGCGAAATCCACCCTGTTCCCCCTTCCGGTCCGTGAACTGAACAGCCGTTTGGATCCCGACTGTTTCCACAGGATTTCAGCCCTGCCCGAATCCCGCCCGGACAGGGCGCTGCCGATGGGGGAGGCGCGGTCAGCGCACGGTCACCGACCCCCGCATCGACGGATGAAAGGCGCAGATATAGTCGAAACTTCCTGCGCTGTTGAAGGTGACCTCGCCCGACTGCCCGCGGTTCAGCCGACCGGTGTCAAAGCCGCTGGGCTGCTGCGTCGCGGTATGCGGCGCACCGTCGCGGTTGACGAACACCACGGTGTCGCCGCGCGCCACGGTCAGGTTGGCGGGCGTGAACCGATGGTTCTCGATCACCACCTCGTGGGTTGCGGCGCGGGCCGCCGTGGCCACCAGTACCGGCATCACGGCGGCGGCCGTGAGCAGGGAGCGACGGGAAAGGGATGTCATCATGAGCCTCCTTGCGACAATGTGACGCAGTTATCCTGCGCCTGCCGCCGCTGTCTGACAAGTTCCCCAGGGAACACCCCTCTCCCCTGCGATCAGTCCATTGCCTTGAAGTTGAAGGCAGCGCCCTCCTTGATCCCGCTCGGCCAGCGCGCGGTGATCGTCTTGGTCCGGGTGTAGAACCGGAACCCGTCCGGCCCGTGCTGGTTCAGGTCGCCGAACCCGGATTTCTTCCAGCCGCCGAAGGTGTGATAGGCCAGCGGCACCGGGATCGGCACGTTGATGCCCACCATGCCGATGTTGATGCGGTTGGCAAAATCGCGGGCCGTATCGCCGTCGCGGGTGAAGATCGCCGTGCCGTTGCCATATTCGTGGCTGATGGCCAGGTTGATCGCTTCCTCATAGGTCTTGGCGCGGACCATCGACAGCACCGGGCCAAAGATCTCGGTCTTGTAGATGTCCATGTCCGGCGTGACGTGGTCGAAGAGGTGGGCGCCGACGAAAAAGCCGTTCTCGTAGCCCTGCAGGCTGAAGTCGCGGCCATCGACCACCAGTTCTGCCCCTTGTGCGACGCCGGTTTCCACCAGCCGCAGGATATTGGCCTTGGCGGCCGCCGTCACGACCGGGCCAAAGTCCACGTCGTTACCCGCCGTCCAGGGGCCGACCTTCAGTTTTTCGATCTTGGGAACCAGCCGCTCGCGCAGAGCCTCGGCCGTGCCCTCGCCGACCGGAACCGCGACCGAAATCGCCATGCAGCGCTCGCCCGCCGCGCCGAACCCGGCCCCCACCAGGGCATCCGCAGCCTGATCCATGTCGGCGTCCGGCATGATGATCATGTGGTTCTTTGCCCCGCCAAAGCACTGGGCACGCTTGCCGGTGCGGGCGGCGTTTTCATAGATGTATTGTGCGATCGGGGTCGAGCCGACAAAGCCCACCGCCTGAATGACGGGCGAGTTCAGGATGCCATCGACCGCTTCCTTGTCGCCGTTGACGACTTGCAGCACACCATCGGGCAGCCCGGCTTCCTTGCACAGCGCCGCGATCATAAGCGGCACCGAGGGGTCGCGTTCGGACGGCTTCAGAATCATCGCATTGCCCGAGGACAGCGCAGGGCCCATCTTCCACAGCGGAATCATCGCCGGGAAGTTGAAGGGCGTGATGCCCGCGACCACGCCCAGCGGCTGGCGCATGGAGTACATGTCGATGCCGGGGCCGGCGGAATCGGTGAATTCGCCCTTCAGCATCTGCGGCGCGCCGATGCAGAATTCGATCACTTCGAGGCCGCGCTGCACATCGCCCTTGGCGTCGGGAAAGGTCTTGCCGTGTTCCGAGGACAGCGCCTCGGCCAGTTTGTCCATGTCGCGGTTGATCAGGCCGACCAGGGCCATCATCACGCGCGCGCGGCGCTGCGGGTTGGTGGCGCCCCAGGCGACCTGCGCCTTGGCAGCCGATGCGATGGCCGCGTCGAGTTCGGCGGCCGAGGCCAGCGCGACTTTCGCCTGCACGTCGCCGGTGGCGGGGTTGTAGACATTGGCAAAGCGCCCGGACGTGCCCGCGACCAGCTTGCCGTCGATCCAGTGACCGATTTCCTTCATGGGACCCTCCTCAGGATTGCGCGCACAATAGCCTTGCAGAAATCCCCTGAACAGAGGCAGTTTCCCAAAGGACGTTTTGCAAGAATGCAAGGGCGATGGCCGATTGGGACGATCTGAAGGTTTTCCTGGCAGTGGCGCGGGGCGAAACCCTGTCGCGGGCCGGCCGGGTGCTGAAGCTTGACGCCGCCACTGTCGGGCGGCGGGTGGTGCGGCTGGAAG
>CALEZJ010000011.1 GCA_937927885.1 uncultured Paracoccaceae bacterium
GAAGATCGCCTTCCCGCTGCACCCGGAATACCGCACCCTGCCGATGGTCTGGTACATCCCGCCGCTGTCGCCGATCCAGAACGCCGCCGAGGCCGGAAAGATCGCCGCCAGGGACGACATGCCCGACGTGCGCAGCTTGCGCATTCCGGTGAAGTATCTGGCCAACATGTTGACGGCGGGTGACGAGGCGCCGGTTGTCTCGGCGCTGGAACGCATGCTGGCGATGCGGTCTTACATGCGCTCGAAAACCGTGGATGGGGTGGTCAACCTGGCCGTCGCGCAGCGCGTTGGCCTGACGCCCGCGCAGATCGACGACATGTATCAGATCATGGCCATCGCGAATTACGAGGACCGCTTCGTCATCCCGACGACGCACCGCGAACTGGTCGAGGATGCCTATGACCTGAAAGGCGGCTGCGGGTTCACCGATGGCAACGGCTGCTCGTCGGGGACCTCGGGCAAGACGCTCTTTGGCACCAAGAAGTTTCGCAGCCCGCAGGAGTTCATCGCATGAAGACCTTTCGCGCGCTCTCGGCCCTTCTGGCCTATCCGACCGCCGACCTGCAACAGGCCGTCCCGGCCATCCGGCAGGTCATTGCCGCCGAGGGGGTCATCCCCCCCGGCGATGCGGCCGCCCTCGATCCGCTGCTGGACAGTCTGGGCTTCGACGACCTCTATGACCTCGAAGAACGCTATGTGCTGCTTTTCGACCGGTCGCGCACGCTGTCCTTGAACCTGTTCGAGCACATCCACGGCGAAGGCCGCGACCGGGGTGGGGCAATGGTCGACCTCCTGGAGACCTATCGCGCGGGCGGGTTCGATCTGACCGGGCCGGAACTGCCCGATCACCTGCCGGTGCTCCTGGAATTCCTCTCGACCCAGCCGCTCGAGGACGCCCGGGCGATCCTCGCCGATGCCGGCCATATCCTGGTCGCGCTGGCGGAACGGCTGACCCGGCGCGAGAGCAGCTATGCCCCGGTGCTGGCGGCTCTGGTCAGCGTCGCCCGGGCCACCCCCGCCACCGAGGAGGCGCAGGCGCTTCTGGCGGAGAAGGACGACGACCCGACCGACCTCGCCGCTCTCGACGAGACCTATGCCGAGGCGCAGGTGATGTTCGGTCCCGATCCGAACGCCGGCTGCCCGGTCTCGCGCGACCTGCTCGCGCGGATGGACATTCCCCCCGCCCGCGCGCCACAGGCCGCGCCGGCCACGATCTGACGGGAGGTTTCAATGCACAACTTCGTCTTCGGGATATTCCCGTATATCGCCCTTACAATCATGGTGATCGGCTCGGTCGCCCGATACGAGCGTGACCCCTTCACCTGGAAATCGAAGTCCAGCCAGATGCTGCGCAAGCGGTCCTTCGTGCTGGGCTCGGTGCTGTTCCATGTCGGTGTGCTGGTGATCTTCGTCGGCCATCTGGTTGGCCTGCTGACGCCGATCGCTGTCTTTGACACCCTGGGGATCAGCCACGGCGCCAAGCAGGTGCTGGCCATTGTCGCGGGCGGTATTGCCGGGGTCATGGCGCTGGCCGGAGGGATCATCCTGTTGAACCGCCGGATGATGGATCCCCGGATCCGTGCCAACTCGACCTTCGCCGATACCGGCATCCTGTGGCTTCTGATGGCACAACTGGTGCTGGGGCTGGGCTCGATCTTTGTGTCGCTGGGCCACCTTGACGGGCATGCGATGGTGGATCTGATGTCCTGGGCGCAGGGTATCGTCTATTTCCAGTCCGGCGCGGCTGAACACATCGTGGACACGCACTGGATCTTCAAGCTGCATATCTTCCTGGGACTGACGATCTTTGCGCTCTTCCCGTTCACCCGGCTGGTGCACATTGTCTCGGCCCCGGTGCGTTACCTGTGGCGGCCAGGCTACCAGATCGTTCGCTCGCGCCGGGGGGCCCGGGTGCCGGTCAAGGGCGTTGGCCCTGTCTCGGGTCCGGCGGAGTAAGGCACATGGCACTTCTGAACGATATCACCGTCAACGGCCGGGTCATCCCGGCCGCCACCATCGCCACCGAAGCCCAGAACCATCCGGCGCCCAAAGGCAAGCCGGGTGTGGCCTGGATGGCCGCCGCCCGCGCTCTGGCGCTGCGCGAAATCCTGCTTGGCAAAGCGCGCTCCATCGGCCTGCAGCCGCAGCCGCAAGACATCGCGCCCGGGCAGCGCGAGACCGATGACGAGGCGCTGATCCGGCAATTGCTGGATGCGTCAGTCACGCCCCCTCCGGTGGGCGAGGCCGAGTTGCGCGCAGCCTACGAGGCCAGCCCCGACCGCTTTCGCGCCCCGCCCCTGTGGGAGGCTGCGCATATTCTGATCCCCGCCGCGCCCGGGGATGCCACCGCGCGCAAGGGGGCAAAGGCGCTGGCCAGTCAACTCATCGCCGAATTGCAGGCCAATCCCACCCGCTTTGCCGCCTTGGCTGCCGAACATTCGATCTGCGAGAGCCGCAAGTCGGGGGGGCTGTTGGGCCAGATCGGTCCCGGCGACACGGTGCCTGAATTCGAATCCGCCCTGCGCGGCCTGCCCGAGGGCGCGATCACGCCCGAGCCGGTGGAAAGCCGCTATGGTTTTCATGTCATCCGCCTGGATGCGCATGCCGTGGGGGCGGTGCTGCCCTTTGCCAGCGTTGCACCTCGGTTGCGGGCTGCTGCGGAAAAGGCGGCCTGGGTCCGTGCCGCAAGGGCCTTTACCGACCGTTTGGCCGCCGAGGCCAGCGTCACCGGCATTACCCTGGGTCCCGCCTGAGGCCGGAAAGGGGGTCCCCATGTCCCGCAGGGAGGCAGATGACCGTGAGAACCGCACCCGGGGCGCGCGGGCTGCGCCTCCGGCACTGGGGCCGGGGGATTGCCCGCTGGAGGCGCTGCGCGAAGTCCATTTCCTGCAGCGTCAGATTTGCCGCGATCTCGAGGTTCTGGCGGAAACCCGGGTTCCTCGCGCTGCCCTGGCGCGTGGCGTTCTGTTGAACCTGTGCCGCGATCTGCCGCTGCACCACGCCGACGAGGACCACGACCTCTTTCCCCTGCTGCGCAAAAGGGCCGAGCCCGAGGACGAGATCGACCCCTTGCTGGATCGGCTTTCGGCCGATCATTCGCGTGATGCAGGCCAGAGACCGCCGTTGCTGGCGGCATTGGCGTGCCTTGCCGACGGTGCCCTGCCCGCTCCCGAGGACCGCATCGCCCTGCTGGCCCTGGCGCAATCCGAACGGCGGCACATGACCATCGAGAACGCAATCGTCCTGCCCCTCGCCCGGGCGCGCCTGACCGACGAGGACCGAACGCATCTGATGGCTGCGATGGCAGCCCGCCGCGACGCACCCCTTGCCGCCGAGGGGCCCTGCCGGAAGATACTGGCCGAGGTTCTGGGGCTGGCGCCCTGACCCTGCGCAGTGGGGTCGAGTTCTTGCCATTCTCACCGGCGGGGCGCGGGCGTCCCTTCGTCCCTGCTTCTGGAATGGCGCCCCGGCCGAACATCTGGCCGGGGCTTTTTTCCGCGAGCCCTTCTCTGCGGGGAGAAAAGCTTGATACATATCAAGTAGAACCCCACGCCAATGGGCTAGGGTCACGCAGCAGAACAGGAGTTGTCCATGCGCATCGCGTTTGTCAGCCTGCCCGGCAAGGGCGCCACGGACGCCTGCCTCGCCGAGGCGGTGGCCCTGCTGACCGCGCGGGGGGTGCCGATGGCGGGGACGGTCCAGACCAATCCAGAACGCCCGGGCGGGCATGTCTGCGACATGGACGTGCGCGTTCTGCCCGATGGGCCGGTGTTGCGCATCAGCCAGAACCTTGGCGCGGGTGCACGCGGCTGTCGGCTGGACGGCGGGGCGCTGGAGACGGCCGTGGTCGAAGTGGCACGGCGGCTAGACGGTGCGGCGCTGCTCGTCGTCAACAAGTTCGGCAAGCAAGAGTCGATGGGACGCGGCCTGGTGCCCGTCATCGCCGAAGTGGCCGCGCGCGGGCTGCCCGTGCTTGTCGGGGTAAACGCATTGAACAGGCTCGCTTTTCTGGAGTTTTCCGGTGGTCTGGCCGAAGGGTTGCCCGCCGATCCCCAGGCCATCGCCGCCTGGGCGCTGGCGGCGATCCTTGCCGAGGTCTGACGCAGGCCTCGATTGACCGGGGCCAGGGCTGAACCCGCGCTGTTCTTCCTGAAAGTGGAGTGAAACGGCAACCTCGGGGCGGCTCTGCCGAGGTCGGGGTCGCTCTGTCCCGGACGGCCACTACCCCGACCCACAGCGGCGCCGTTGACTGCGCAGATCTGCCTTGCGGCAGGTTCCGGCCGGTCTTTCGGTTGGTGGTCTTTCGGTTGGCGGTCTTCGGGGGGGTCAAGGTGCCGTGCAGGCGCATCACAACGGACACTTGACGATTGTCAGGACCCACGCACAGGTTTTCCCGCACGCGCTGCCTTCTGGTCCCGCAGCCGCCTTCGGCACGGTCGACAGGATTGTCTGATGGGTCCCGGCAATCACCACCGAGGCCCATCAGCGCGGGGGTGCCCTCGAGGCTAGTAGGTCGCGCGCCCGCCCGACAGATCAAAGACCGCGCCGGTGGTAAAGCTGTTCTCGGGGCTCGCCATCCAGACGATCATCGCTGCCACCTCGTCGACATCGACGAAACGCCCGCGCGGAATCTTGGACAGCATGAAACCGATATGCTCGGGTGTCATCTGGTCGAAGATGCGGGTGCGGGCGGCGGCTGGGGTCACGCAATTGACCGCAATGTCGCTGCCCGCGTGCTCCTTGCCCAGGGACTTGGTCAGCGCGATCACGGCGGCCTTGCTCGCGGAATAGGCACCGGCGTTCGGGTTCCCCTCCTTGCCGGCGATCGAGGCGATGTTGACCACCCGTCCATACCCCTGCCGTTCCATCTGCGGCAGCACTGCGCGGCAGGTGTGGAAGGTTCCGGTCAGGTTGATGGCGATGACGCGGTGCCATTCGTCCGGCGGATAGTCGATCACCCGCGCATTGGCGCCAGCAATCCCCGCCGAGTTGACCAGAATGTCCAGTCGACCGAGGCGTGCGCTGGCGTCCTGTGCGGCAGCCATGACCGCGTCGGCATCCGTGACGTCAAGGGCGATTCCCTCGGCCCCGCCCCCCAGCGTTGCCGCCGCCTCCTGCGCCAGGGTGCCGTCCTTGTCCCACAACAGGCACCGCGCTCCTGCACCGGTGAGGCGGCGTGCGACGGCCAGTCCGATCCCCTGCGCACCGCCGGTGACGATGGCAACCTGACCCTTCAGATCATAGCGTGCAGCGATCCTAGACATCGGCGATTACCTCCTGCCGCTGGCTTCCGAGGCCGGCGATTCCCAGTTCCACCACATCCCCCGCGCGCAGATAGCGCGGCGGTTTCCGGCCCATGCCGACCCCGGGCGGGGTGCCGGTGCTGATCACGTCGCCCGGATGCAGGGTCATGAACTGCGACAGGTAGCTGATCAGATGCGCCACCCCGTAGACCATGGTGCGGGTCGAGCCGTCCTGCATCGTCTCGCCGTTTACCGTCAGCCACATCGACAGATCCTGCGGATCGGCCACCGCGTCGCGGGTTACCAGCCAAGGGCCTATCTGACCGAAATTGTCGCAGCTTTTGCCCTTGGTCCATTGGCCGACGCGTTCGAGCTGAAAGGCGCGCTCGCTGACATCGTTGGTTACGGCATAGCCCGCGACATGGCTCAGCGCGTCGTCGGGTGCGACATATTTCGCCCGCGTGCCGATGACGACCGCAAGTTCCACCTCCCAGTCGGTCTTTTGCGAACCGCGCGGGATCAGGATGGGGT
>CALEZJ010000012.1 GCA_937927885.1 uncultured Paracoccaceae bacterium
TGTCTTCCTCGTCACCGATCGGGGTTTCGAGGCTGATCGGCTCCTTGGCGATCTTCAGGACCTTGCGCACCTTGTCCAAGGGCATTTGCAGCTTTTCGGCCAATTCCTCGGGCGAGGGTTCGCGGCCGATCTCGTGCAGGATCTGGCGGCTGGTGCGCACCAGTTTGTTCATCGTCTCGATCATGTGCACCGGAATGCGGATGGTGCGCGCCTGATCGGCGATGCTGCGCGTAATTGCCTGCCGGATCCACCAGGTCGCATAGGTGCTGAATTTATAGCCGCGCCGGTATTCGAATTTATCGACCGCCTTCATGAGGCCGATATTGCCTTCCTGGATCAGGTCAAGGAATTGCAGGCCCCGGTTGGTGTATTTCTTGGCGATGGAAATGACCAGCCGCAGGTTCGCCTCGACCATTTCCTTCTTGGCCTGCCGGGCTTCCTTTTCGCCTTTTTGCACCTGATTGACGATGCGACGGAATTCGGCGATGTCGACGCCGACATAGCGGCCGACTTCAGCCATTTCCTCGCGCAATTCCAGCACTTTGTCGCCGTGGCGTTCGAACAGCGTCTGCCAGCCGCGCCCCTTGGCGCGGGCCATCCGGTCGCACCAGGTGGGGTCGAGTTCATAACCGCGGTATTCGTCGATGAATTCGCGCCGGTTGATGCGCGCCTGATCGGCAATCTTGACCATGCCGGAATCGATGACCATGATCTTCTTGTTGATGCCGTAAAGCTGGTCGATCAACGCTTCGATCCGGTTGTTGTGCAGGTGAAGCGAATTCACCAGTTGCACGATTTCCGAGCGCAGTTTCTGATAGGCAGATTCCTCTGCCGGGGAATAGCGCGTCTTGTTTTGCAGCGTCGCCTGCATGCGATTGTGCTGCATCTCCTCGAGCGTCTCGTAATCCCGCGCGATCTGGTCCAGCGTTTCGAGCACCCGCGGTTTCAGCGAGGTTTCCATCGCCGCCAGCGACATGCTGGACTGGTCGAAATCGTCGTCGTCGTCGTCACCGGAACTGATCGGATTGCCGTCGGCATCCAGTTCGGGCTCGGTTCGGCGGCTGGGGCGCGGCGTGGCGGCGCCATCGGTCTCGACCCCGTCCAGGACCGGGCCCTCGCCATCCTCGTCCAGCGAATTGCCGAACGTTGCCTCGAGGTCGATCACCTCGCGCAGCAGCACGTCCTCGGACAGAAGTTCGTCACGCCAGATGATGATGGCCTGAAAGGTCAGCGGGCTTTCGCACAGTCCCGCGATCATCGTGTTGCGGCCGGCCTCGATCCGTTTGGCGATCGCGATTTCGCCCTCGCGCGACAGGAGTTCGACCGAACCCATCTCGCGCAGATACATGCGCACCGGATCGTCGGTGCGATCCAGCGCCTCGCCGCCACCCGAGGCCACGACGATGTCGGTCGAACCCGAGACCACGGGCTCGCTGGACTCGGCTGCTTCCGGGTCTTCGGCTTCCTCTTCCTCGACGACATTGATGCCCATCTCGGAGAGCATCGACATCACGTCCTCGATCTGCTCGGACGAGACCTGATCGGGCGGCATCACCTGGTTGAGCTGTTCGATGGTGATATAGCCCCGCTCGCGCGCGGCGGAAATCATGCGTCGAACCGAGGCCTGGCTCATGTCGAGCGTGAACTCGTTCTCCTGCTCGTCGGGCTTTGCGTCGTCGGTGTCCTTGGCGGCCATGGTTCCTCCGGCTGGGGGCAGGCGTGATTCGGCTTTTGTCACAGATAACGGCTGATGTGGGCGAATCACAGGGGGGCGGATGTGATTGGGTGATTCGATGGCGGAATACGGCGTCATTCGGGGGGCGGGCGTCGCTTTTTCTTCACCCAGATCTGCGAGTCGATCAGGGTTTGGAGGTGATTCGACAGCGATTCACGATCCTCGCCCAGATCGGCCGTCGAATCACCAAAGCCCGAACGTCCGGCACGATCGAGCGCAGCGGCGGTCTGGCCCAGGCGGTAGGTCAGCCTTTCGCCGGGGATGCCTTGCAGTTCCTCGGCTATCTCGGCCAGTTCGCGGCGATTGGCGCGGCGGGTCATGAGGATGTCGAAATCCTCGGCCAGGCAGCGGCGGACGGTGTCGGGATCGGCCCCGGGGCGCAGCAGCGGCGAAATCGCAACATCGGGCTGCGCGCGCAGTGCGGCCAGCGCCGAGCCGCCGCGCGCCTCCAGCGCCTCGGTCGAGGGCGCATCGTGCAGCGACGAGAGCAACACCGACTGCAGCATCCTGTGCCCGTCGCCGGGAGGGTCCAGCGCCATCAACCGGTCGTCGAATTCGACCAGCAGATGCGGATGGGCAAAGAGCGTCGCCAGTATGCGCCCTTCGCGCAGGGATTCGTCCGCCCCCTCGGTGCCCGATGCCAACAGCGAGCCGCGCGTGCCGGGAAGGGGGGCCGCGGGCGCGGCCTTGCGCCCCCTCAGGGGGCCGGGCCGAAACGGTCCCGCGGTGTCGGCAAACAGGGTGCGGCGTTGCTGGCGAAATTCGTCGGCGTAATGCTCGCGCAGGCTGGGATCCTGGATGCGCGCGATCAGCGCGCGCAGGCGTCGGTCCAGCGCCGCGCGCCGTTCGGGGCTGTCAAAGACCTTGCCAGCCACCTCGCGGTCCCACAGGAGTCTGGCCATCGGCACCGCGCGGTCCAGAATTGCGCGCATCGCTGCTGCGCCTCCGGCCTTGATCAGATCGTCGGGATCCTGTCCGCCGGGCAGGATCGCAAAGCGCAGCGACTGCCCGGCTGCGATCAGGGGCAGCGCCAGATCGGCCAGTCTGAGCCCCGCGCGCAGCCCCGCTGCATCGCCATCGAGGGCGATGATCGGCTCGTCGTGCAGGCGCCACATCAGGCGCAACTGGTCCTCGGTCACGGCGGTGCCGAGGGGCGCCACCGCCCCCTCGAACCCCGCGCCGACCAGCGCGATCACGTCCATGTAGCCCTCGGCCACCACAAGGGGCTGCGCCTTGCCGGTTGCGGTCCGCGCGGGGCCTATGTTGTAAAGGGTGCGGCCCTTGTCGAACAAAGGCGTTTCGGGCGAGTTCAGGTATTTGGCCCGGGCGTTCGGGTCCATGGATCGCCCGCCAAAGGCAATCGCCCGCCCGCGCGCATCGCGGATCGGGAACAGGATGCGTCCGCGAAATCGATCAAAGGGCTGGCCACCGTCGTCAGGGCGCGCGCAAAGCCCGGCCTCGATGACCAGATCGGGCGAGACACCGGCCTGCGTGAGGTGGTGAAACAGGGCCTGCCGGCTGTCCGGGGCAAAGCCGATTTCCCAGCGTTCGCGCTGCGCTTCGCTCAGGCCCCGCCGGTCGAGATAGGCGCGTGCCTCGGCGGCCTGCCCGCCCATCAGCTGCATGCGATAGAAACGCACCGCCTTTTCCATGACCTCGACCAGCGTGGCGCGCCGGTCGTCGCGCTGGCGCTCGCCGACTTCGCGGGCGGGCAGCGCCATCCCCGCCTCGCGCGCAAGGACTTCGACCGCTTCCATGAAGCCGAGGTTCTGCGTCTGCTGCACGAAGCTCAGCGCATCGCCTTTCGCGTGGCAGCCGAAGCAGTAATAAAAGCCCTTTCGATCATCGACGTGAAAGGACGCCGTCTTTTCGTGGTGAAACGGGCAGGGGGCCCAGAAATCGCCCTTGCCTTGATTGGATTTGCGCAGATCCCAGGACACCGCGCGGCCGACCACCTGCGCGATGGACAGGCGGCTGCGCAATTCATCAAGGAATCCTGGCGGCAGGGACATCGGACGGGACCGGGTGAGAGAGGCGTGGGCCAGATATAGGGTGGCCCGTTGCCCCATGCAAAGGTGTGCTGCAACAGGGGCCGCGCGCAGGTCTGGGCGCAACAGCGAACGGGGGCCCCAAAGGCCCCCGCGTCAGATGCTCATTCGGCGGCGTCGGTGGCCGGTCCCTCGGCCGCATCGACGCGCGGCTTGCGGGGTTTGCGGGCCTTGGGTTTGGCGGGTGCTTCACCGGCGGCCTCGGTTGCGGCCACGCCGGCGGGTTCGCTCG
Source organism: uncultured Paracoccaceae bacterium (assembly GCA_937927885.1). GTDB lineage: Bacteria > Pseudomonadota > Alphaproteobacteria > Rhodobacterales > Rhodobacteraceae > Pararhodobacter. The sequence goes on from CALEZJ010000012.1 coordinate 4,016, forward strand.
CGCCCTGTGCAACCGCAGGCGCCTCGATGACAGGCGCGGGAGTTGCGGGCGCGCTTGCCTCGGGCCGTGGGCTCGGCTCGGGGCGCGGGTCGATGCGGGCTTCGGTGCGGGTTTCCGGGGTTTCGACCAGCATCGATTCGGGGTCTGCCGCAGGGGTGCGCGCGCCCTCGTCGCGCGGATCGCTGCCCTCACGACGGGCGCGGCGGTCTTCAAAGCGCTTGTTGCGGCGCTCCTTCCAGTCCTGCCGACCCTCGGTCTGGCGCCCTTCGCTTTGCCGTCCTTCGGTCTGGCGTCCGTCGTTCGCCCGTCCGTCGTTTGTCCGTCCGTCGCTTGTCCGTCCGTCACCGCGCGGTTGCTCGCCACGCTGATCGCCATACCGCTCGTTCTGGCGGCCTTCGCCCGGGCGGCTGTCCTGACGTCCCTCGGTTTGACGCCCCTCGTTCTGGCGGGGATCAAAGCTGCGGGCCTCGCCCGCGTCTGCTTCGCCACCCTCTGCATCGCCTTCGGTGTCGAACCGGCGAGACTGGCCCTGCTGGCCGTTTTGCGGGAAGCCACCGTCGCGCCGCTGTTCGGTCTCGCGCGCCAGTTCGGCCTGCGCCTCGTTCAGCATGCGGGTATAATGCTCGGCGTGCTGGAGGAAGTTCTCGGCCGCGACGCGGTCGCCCGACAATTGCGCATCGCGCGCCAGCAGAGCGTATTTGTCGATGATCTGCTGCGGCGTGCCGCGCACCTTGCCCTCGGGGCCCGAGCTGTCGAACACCCGGTTGACAATGTTGCCCAGTGTGCGCGGGCGGTTCTGTTTCGAGCGCGAACGTTTGTTCGAAGGTCTCATGCGAGCGGGTTCCGGCCTTTGACGGGGCGCTAGACCCGAGGGCATCGCCGTTCTGGCGCGCAAACTCAGGGTCTGTGCAGATGAGCGTGGGACGGGAGAGCGGAACGCCGCACTCCATGCGCCACAAAGCCGGAATAACCATGCACCCCGCGTCGAGGCAAGCCCGAATCACCACGCGAGGAACACATGGGCGGTAGTTTTCGTGCGTTCGTGGCGCAGAAAGCATAGATCTCGGCGGTTTTCAGCGCCGTTTCGCCGCGACAACCCTGTCCCGCCCATCGAGATCGACCAGAATGCGAAGGTCTTGAAGTCCCGCAGCACCGAAAAGGGCACACACGGCGGCACCTTGTGTGGGCCCGATTTCCACCAGCACGCGCCCCCCCGGCACCAGATGCTTCACCACCCCCGCTGCGATCGCGCGGTAGGCGCCGAGTCCGTCGCCGCCCGGGGTCAGCGCCATGTGCGGCTCGTGGTCGCGCACCTCGGGCGAAAGGCCCTCCATCTCGGCCTCGGCGATGTAGGGTGGATTCGAGGCGATCAGATCGAAGGTTCCCGCGATCCCCGAGAACCAGTCCGAGAGGACGAAATCGGCGCGCGATTGCAGGCCCAGTGCCTGCGCATTGCCCGATGCCACGGCAAGCGCGGCGGGTGACAGATCGGCACCCAGCCCGGTGGCGCCCGCACGGTCGGCCAGGAGGCTGAGCAGGATCGCACCGGATCCCGTGCCCAGGTCGAGCACGCGGGAAAAGGGGGCGGCAAGCGCCTCGGCCACCAGTGTTTCGGTTTCCGGGCGCGGGTCCAGAACATCGCGGGTCACGCGAAAACCGCGCCCCCAGAACATCCGCCGCTCCAGAATATGGCTGACCGGCTCGCGCGCCGCCCTCCGCTCGATCATGCGCTCAAGGCGTGCGGCGGCCTCGTCCTCCAGAGGGTCGGACAGATGCAGCGTCAGCCGGTCAACGCCGATCCCCATGGCCTCGGCGATCAGGAGGCGTGCATCGCGCGCCGCATCCGGCACCCCCTCCGCAGCCAGTCGCGCCACCGCGGCGCGCAGGGTCTCGGCTGCGTTCATGCCTCGAGCTCGGCCAGCAACTCGGCCTGATGT
>CALEZJ010000013.1 GCA_937927885.1 uncultured Paracoccaceae bacterium
TTGCCGCCAGTTGGCCGAAAGCAGCTTCATTCGCGGCGACCTCGAAGCCGAAAGCCGTCTCTACGCGATGCTGCACGCATCGGACCTCGAGGAATTCGACCGCCGGGTGGATCATCTGGCCGAGTATGTCGAGGCCAAGCTGACACACATGGCACAATTGAAGGCGGACCAGACCGGTACCGCGCCCGACGAGGTCCCGCGACTGGCCTCGCGCGGACTGGCGGCGCCGGGGCTGACGCGGATGCAGTCGGCGGCGGGTCCCTCGGGCAGTGATTTCATCCTGGACACTGACAGCGACGCGGCGGGCAAACGGTCCGCGCCACGTCGCGGTGTCTTGCGGCTATAGGCGGAGGGCACGATGCCGGACATGACTTTCTGGGCCACGCAGGGCAATGCCGTCCCGGTTCCGGTGACGGGAACCGGAAATACCGGCGACACTCAGACTCCGCGGCCCACCGCCACGCTCCCTGGCACCTTGCTGGGCGCGATCCCGTCATCCTACAAGACCTCGGCGCAAACCGTCTATCCGATGTTCGGAGTCGGCGGCGTGACGCTGGACCCTCCCTACACCGCGCTGGACATAAACACCTTTACCCAGTGGCATTCGGCCTATCAGGCCGCCTATATCGCCGCCGAGGGCCCATTCATGCTGCCCCCCAACCCGCTAGGCCCGGGTGTGGAGCGGCAAGCCTACTACCTCGCCGTGCAGAACGGTACCCGACCGATCAACATCATCAACATGACGCTGTCGGACTATGCCATGCTCAGCGACGCTGACAAGCTGGTCGTGGGTCCGGCGATGCGGGCCGAAGGGGTTGCCGACCGGTTGGGGCTGACCAACCAGAAAACGGCCCTGCTGAGCGCGCTGAACACCATCATAACCAAGATGAACAACGGTGGGTTAAAGACCGCTGGCGAAAACCAGATCTTTGCGGATCAGGTCAGGCTGATCCTGAAAGCCGCACAATCGGCGGACATGGTGATCGCCGCCAAGGTCCTGCAACAGGCGCAAGAGGTCGAAAAACGCTATGATCGTGCCAAGCTTTACGCCGACACGCGGACCCCTCAGACCTTCTCGGTCTACATGGCCAGCCCGGATTCCGGCAATTACTGGTCGGTGCTGAACGGGGTGCAGGCGCAGACCAATGCGGTGTCAAGCGACAACAACGCCACCATCAACAAGGGCTATGACGAATTCATCCGGGCCGAACGGGTGATGCTGACCATGCAGCGCCGCCGCGAAGGGCTGAGCATGGAGACCGGATTTCGCGACCCCAGGCTGGACGTGGCCAATCTGATCTATCAGCTTCAACTGCTCTACGAGGCCGAGGCCGAGGGACTGGCCGATGCCGGCACCGAGGAAATGAACCAGTTGCACAAGCTGCTGCAGGATTACGGCATCATGCAGCGTCTGATCAACGAGACGCTGAAGGCCTATAACCAGAAGGATCCCGAACAGAAGCGCCGCTTCATGGACATGGGTGGGCGAACGGACGAGAACCGTTCGGTCGAAGGCGAGCAGCGTGCGCATATCCGGGGCGGCGACAACACCCGCATCGTCTATCAGACCGCACAGGGCAACTTTGCTCCGGGCGGCATGACTGCCAATGACAACACCCATTACGACGACGCGCCGGGATATCCATGGTTCGCCTTGCAGGCCAGTGGATTGTCAGGGTCGATCACCAACGGCGATGACGCCGTCAACATGTCGATTGTTTCCCGCTACAGCCGCCAGGCGGCGGGCAACCCGGGGCGCACCAACGGTGGCCTTAGCGCCGAAGAGATGCGCGTCTTTTCGATGTTCAGCGACGATGCCTTTGCACGTCAGGGTTCGACCCGCCAGCCGCACCCGATGGAGGCGCTTTACGGGATTGGTTCACGGCCCAAACAGCGGTTCACCACGGAAAACAACGAAGGCGACGGCAGCCTTGCGCTGCTGCGGTTTGGCGAATTCAACGGGTTCCTGACTCAGCTCAACGATACCGTCACGCTGCTGAACCAGAAGAACCAGATCAAGCAGAACGAGATCGAAACCGCCTCGCGCCACCAGAACCGACATTTCGAACTGGGCAACAACGCTCTGCGCAAGATGAATGATATGCTGATGACCATCGGCAGGATGTAACCGCATGCCTGTCAACCTCTCCGACGCTTTCTTCATCTGGCCCGCCGGCGTTTCGCAGCCTGCGCCAACCGAGGAAACAGCGCGGCTCAATCCCTTTTCATTGTTGCGGGGGACTGATGGTCAGGGGGAGCGGCGCGAGCAGCTGGCGCTCAACAACGCCGTGCTGTTCAACGCATATGACGGGACTCAAGTCTGGGCCCCTGGAACCGAGCCCCCGGAACCGCCCAATTTCTCCTCTCCCTCGCGGCAGGAATTCCTGAACTGGCACAGCTATCACCAGATCCGCTATCTTCAGGTGCATGGTGCCACGACCAACATCACCGATGGAGCGGATACGCTGACCGTCCGATCCGCTTCGATCGGTGGCAATGCGGACCCTCTGTTGAACCTCAATGTGGTTCTCAGCGCGGACGGGCGCCGGGTGATCGTGCTGAACACGCTACAGTTGACCGATGTGGCGCGGCTTTCGTTCGCCGATCAACGCCTGCTGGCCGGGCTGGAGCTGTTCCACCAGGTCTATTCGTCCCCGCTGGGGTTGGTGCCGAACTCGCTGACGCAGGATGCAACCGGCGCCCGCAATGCGCTTTATGCCGAGATTGACCTCCTGATCGCTGATATTCAAAGCAGGCCTGACTACGTATCCGGGCAACAGGCGACATTCGATAGCACACCTTCGGCCCGCTCCGATCTTTACCATTACCTCTCCGTCGGCCAACTCGACATCATGAAAGAGCGCCTGGCCGGCATGGCGATCTTTGCGCCAGATGTAATCAAGCGTTCGATCACCGAAATTCACGAACGCTTCGACCGGCTCAATGCTTATGTCCTCGCAACCAGGCCAACCTCTCCCTTCGGCGGTCTTCTGTTTGCGCTCAACGGCTTGGATGCGGCGCAGGACCCCAATACGCTTGCATATGAACTGCCCGGCCTCGTCAATGCACAGAATATCCTGAAGAAGGTCGAGCTGCAGTTGTACGAACTGGCGAAAGATACTCTGAGCGTCGCCCGGACCGGTGCCTATGACGGGCATGTGCTGGATGCGCCCAGCCTGATCTTTCTGTTCCAAAAGGCCGAAAGCTATGCCAGCGAGGCCCGCGCCGAAGCGCTGACCGAAGAGATGAACCAGCTCAACCGGCTGCTGCAGGATTATACGGCGCTCCAAAAATTGCTGAACGAGACTCTCAACAAATACAATCCAGTCGGTCAAGCCGACACTGACACCATCGAACGACTGGGCATCAAGGGCAACGGCAGTTCATTCCTGTCGTCGTCAAACCTGAGCGAGGCCGAGCGACTGACGGTGATGATGTTCGACAAGACCCTGGCCTTTGCCGCCTCGAACAGCTTTCATCCCCTGGAGCGCAAGAACAACGTCACGCGCCCGACAGAGAACATCATCTATTCGAACGGCCTGTTCTATATCCATTCCAAGGACATCTGGGACAAGCTGGCGGTCAACATCGCCGAGGCAACCAAGTTGCTCAACCAGGACAGTCAAATTCGCATGGATGAGGTCAGCAAGTTGAATTCGGCCAAAAACCGCCACTATGACCTGGCCACCGGAACCCTGACAAAACTCAGCGACATCCTGCTTTCGATCATCAACTGAACCCGGAATGGAATTGTAGAATGAAGTCTGTTCATGAAGCCCTGCAGGTCATTGCCCGCGCTGCCGGGTTGCCCTCGCTCGATCTGAATGCCGACGGGTTTGCCGAGATCGTTCTGGGTGGCAACTTGCTGTCTCTCTATTTCTACCACGCTGACGAAAGCCAGATCGAGATCAGCGCTCGGATCGTCGGCCTTGAGGGCTCCATGGACGACACGCTGGCGGTCCAACTGCTGACCGAGAACGGCCAGCGCGATCTGGGGCGGTTCTCGGTGCTCGAGGATGGCGGCGTCGTGCTGGGCCACCGCATCGAACTGGGCTTTGAAACACCGGCCTCGTTGATCGACACGCTGAACCGTTTCACGCGCGAGGCGCTTACGCTGGAGCGGGACGGCGCCACCGCGCTCCGCGCCCGTGCCGAACAACACAGGGCCCCGGCCGACCTGCCAACCGAGGCCTTCTTGCGCCTCTAGGGCATGTCAAACGACACTCTACCCATGCCCGTGACGGCGCAAGATGACTTCAAGACGGTCGCCACCTGCGCCGGACCCGCCCGAAAGGAAGCCCCCCATGTCTGATCGTGTTCAAGGTTCCAATCCGATCATCACCAATCAATACCAGAACGTCGAGACATCGAGCACCGGCAACAAGCAGGCCGAACGCTACAAGAATACGGTCGATGTTCTGACCAGCGCCTTCCCTTTCTTTGGCGATCAGGACAGGGCTGTCGACTCGAAGCGCGGCAAGGCCGAGAAGCCCAACATCGACAAGGGAACCACCAAATCCTTTACCCAGAACGTGAAGGATTTCTTTACCAGCGTTGGCAAGCTGCTGGCCTCGCCATTCAAGGCAATCGCGCGCGCCTTCGAAAAGGCACCGGACACGGACACGAGGACCAACACCATGTCCGACACCAAGGGCGTGGTCGGTGGGGACAAGACGCAGGTCGAAGACAAGACCCCCCCTAAGCAATTGTCTCAGGAGGAAAAGCAGGAAGCCTATATCCAGAGCAAATCCTACAAATCTGGAGCCATCCCTTCGTCGAACCTCATCGAGTTCATGGCGCGTGCGATTTCCACCGACAACATCGTGCTGGTTGACAAGGTGCTGACCGGGGTCAGCAAGGATCTGGGCGACGTCAACAAGA
>CALEZJ010000014.1 GCA_937927885.1 uncultured Paracoccaceae bacterium
CTGGAGGCCACCGACCCGGCCAACGCCCGTGCCCTGCGTCAGGCGATCGAAGCGGCCGGACAGGGCGTTTCCACCCTTCTCGACCTTGGCGGGCTGCAACTGACCCTCGCCGGGGATTCCTCGGCACCGGGCGCCACGCTCGCGTATCTGCGCGCGCCCCCAAAGGCCGCCGACCTCGCCCCCGGTCAGCTTGCAGCCGCCCTTGGCCTCACCCGGGCGGAATCGCGGCTGGCGGCCCGCCTTGCCGATGGCGACAGCCTGGCGCAGGCCGCGGAGCACCTCGGCTGGAGCATCGAAACCACGCGGTCCACCTCGAAGCAGATCTACGCGCGCCTCGGCCTGTCCGGCCAGCCCGCGCTGATCCGCCGCCTGACGACCAGCGCGCTCTGGCTGGCGCCATAGCCCCGCCCGGCCCTTTCCTCTTGTCTCGAATACTCATCTTGCCAGCGGCTTTGACGCGAACCGCGCCGCAAGGTAAGCACCGCGTGACACTGCGGAGGGCGCATGCTCTATCTTGGCCTGGATATCGGCGGCAGCGCCTCGCGCTGGGTCGCCTGTGATGCCTCGGGGGCCGAGGTGGCGCGGGGCCAGTCGGCAGGCGCGACCGGGCTGATCTTTGACCCCGCCGCGCGCGCGCGCCTGGTGGCCGCGCTGGCCCCGGCCCGTGCCGCATTGCCCGGCCTTTCTGCCGCCTATCTGGGCATGACCGGCGCCGGGTTCCGGTCGGACCCGGATCTGCACGGCCTCGTGGCGGGCGCCCTGAACCTGCCCGAGGCCCGCGTCACCATCGTCAACGACATGGTGCTGGCCTGCCGCGCGGTCTGGCCGCAGGAACAGGGCCATCTGGTCAATGCGGGCACGGGATCGGTCGGGTTTTCCCTGAAGGGGGGGCTGACGCTGGTCGGCGGGCGCGGCACGCTGATCGACGACGCGGGGTCGGCGGCCTGGATCGCGCTGAGGGCGCTGGATGCGCTGTGGCGCCGGATCGACGAGGCGGGCCACCCCGAGGGCGCGAAAATCCTGGCCGAAACCCTGTTTGACGCGCTGGGCGGCGAGGACTGGGAGGCCACGCGGCGCTTTGTCTATGGCCAGAGCCGGGGCGAGATCGGCACCCTCGCCCGCGCCGTCGCAACCGCCGCGCATCGGGGGGATGCCCTGGCGCTGGATCTGATGGCGCGCGCGGGCGCGGAACTGGCGCGGCTTGCGCGGGCGCTGGTGGCCCGGGCAGGCCCCGCCCCGGTGGCGGTGATCGGCGGCGTGCTGGCTCTGCACCCGGATGTGCGGGGCGCGCTGCTTCAGGGCTGCCCCGGTCTGGACCTGACCTTTCCCGAACCCGACCTTGCGCGCGCCGCGGCGCATCTGGCGCGCGCGGGGGGCTGACCCGGACCTGGTGCGCGAGGCGCAGCGGGGTGCCCGGTTCGGACCGGGGCCAAGGGGGTTTTCCACCCCCTTGGAACCCCCGGAGGATATTTGAGGACAGATGAAGGGGCGGCGGCGTTTTGCCATTTTCGCCGCGCCCGCTCTGCGCTAGGCTTGGGCCATGTTCACCATCGAGCACGAATTCGACGCCACCATCATCACCCTCATCGACGAGGGGGACGAGCCCCTGCACGAGGATGTGGTGATCGAAAGCCACGACGGCGGGG
>CALEZJ010000015.1 GCA_937927885.1 uncultured Paracoccaceae bacterium
GCCCAAGGCGCGCCAGCGCGGCTTGGGCGTCCACCGCCTCGACCTGGTCCACCGGCAGCCCGGCATACAGCGCGTGCAGCACCGCGATCAGGCCGCGCACGATCATCGCATCGCTGTCGCCCTGAAAGTCGAAGCGCCCGTCCGCGATCATCGGCATGATCCAGACCTGGCTGGCACAGCCCTCGACCCTAGTGGCCGGCACCTGCAAGGCCGGGTCCATCGGCGCCATCGCCTTGCCCAGTTCGATGACATGGCGATACCGTTCTTCCCAGTCATCGAGGAAGTCGAAGGTCTCAGCGATCTCTTCAAAGGCGGGGGTTGCCATCCGGCGATCCTTTCACTGCGCCGACCGGGTTAGCGCGACAGGGCGGGAAGGTCAAAGAGGCTTTCACCGCCCGCCGCTTTCCCCTAACAATCGGGCCGGACACGACCCCGGGGGACATCATGACCAGACTGACCGCATCGCTGCTGATCCCTGCCCTGATCCTGTCGGGCTGCGGCCGGGTGGGTGACAGCGGCTGGAACCCGTTCCGCTGGTCCTCGGGCGGCGAGAAGGCGCAGACGACGCTGGAACCCGAAGGCGGCTATGCCGAGGCGACCGACGCCCGCCCGGGCATTCCCCAGATCACCGGCGCCCGGTGGGAGCCGCTGAACGAAGGCCGGTTGCTGGTCGTCACCGGCCTTGCGCCGGTCAAGGGTTATTCCTCGGTCGCGCTGGTGACCGCCCGTCCGCAACCTTTGGGCCGGGCCGCACCCGATGCCGACGGCGTGCTGCGGCTGCGGCTGGTGGGCGTGCCGCCGGTGCCGGGGGGCGAACAGTCCCGCCTGCCCGCCAATCCGGCGTCCGACACGATCACCACCGCCATGTCGCTGTCCAGCTTGCAACTGTCGCGCATTATCGCGGTTGAGATCGCCTCGGCCTCGAACATCGTGACCCTGCGCCGCTGAGGACGGTTGCGGTGCCTTGCCCGAGCGGCTAAGCCGCAGGCGACGGAAGCGTGGCCGAGTGGTTTAAGGCTCTGGTCTTGAAAACCAGCGTGCGGGAGACCGCACCGTGGGTTCGAATCCCACCGCTTCCGCCAATAACCATTGATTTCATTGGATAATTTGACGATTTCGACAGGGTTTGCATGTTGCGTTGCATGTCGAGGAACCGGCTAGATCGCCCGCCGCGACAGGTCGAACGCTCACGAAACCTGTAACGCGACAGAAATACCGGGATCTTACGGGGTTTTGCTGGGTTAACCGGGAACAGGTGAGAACTGTTGTTTGACACCTATTATTGCAGTGAAGTGCGAAGAGGCGCGGAGAGTTGCGAAGAACCGCGAAGGCCAGAAATTTAAGGGCGTAGAGGCATGTGGGTGGCGGCGCGGGGCATTTGGCCGGTGTCATGCAGTGAGGCTTGAAACGGGCCTTCAAGGGGCTGTGCGGGTCACTGGCGCCGTGCGATGGCAGGGCGGCCGAAAGACGTGAAAGGATTAATTAAATAAGGCGTTTGGTCGTTGTGAGGGGTTAGATCGCGGCGGCGTGATGACGTCCGAACATGCAAATTTGCCCGCAAGTTCCACTGGTCGCTTGCATGTTCGGAAAAATCGTTATCCGTCAATTAATTAAGGTCGTCCGCCGGGGCTGGGCGTCGCCTCCGAACATGCAACTGATTTTCGGTCAATCGGGGCATCGCGTCATGTCAGTCGATGGACTCGACGTCGATATCGCAGGTCTCGTTGTCGAAGGTGCCGACGGCTTTTCCCAGCATCATGGCGCCGAAGCCGTTCCTGGCGCGATAGGTCATCAGGATCTGGTTGCGGCCTTCGGGCGTCACCGACCATGTGCGGGTTTCGGCGTGCTCGAAGCTACGCGGGTCGTTTAGACGCCTCTTGACCTCGCTCACGAGGTCAAGATGGCTGCCATCCCACCCGCTGAGACAGTGGAAACCGTAGCGTTTTTCGCGGGCGTCTTCGGCTGCCTTTGCTTCGGCCCTGGCCGCTGCGGCCTCCTCGGCGGCTTTTGTCTCGGAGGCGAGACGCTCGGCCTCGGCTTTCTCGGCCGCTGCCCTCTCTTCCGCCTCGATCTCTGCCAACCGTTCTTGTTCGGCAGCAGCCATCACTACCACCGCTGCATCCTCCTCGGCCCGCGCGGATTCCGCGGCTGATGGTGTGATTTGCTCGATCCCTGTTTCCGGTCTTGGCTCGACATCGCGACCGCCGAACGCCCACAAGCCGAGCAGAATCAGAAACCCGGCGCCAACCCCGCCATCGCGAATCTTCTGCCATCGGGTCTGCGGCTCTGAAGGCTTGAAGGATAGTTTCATTCGGCGTTGCCATCCTGCATTGCACAGCCCCACCACATCACTTTGCCGACAACTATCACGTCAAGCACTCTCAGACTGGATGCCGAGTAAGTCGGGTTGTCAAATGACAACAGGTAGTGGGTGCTGTCCTGTCGTTCCACCCTGCATAGCAGGCGTCGCCCACCATGGTCGCACAGATAGACCGGCGCGCGCTGGCGGATGATGGATTTATCGATGGGAGACGGATCGGTCTTGGAGCGATCGGACATCACAACCGCCTTGGCTGGGACCGTGGGTGCCATCCAATCGCCCACCGCTTCCGTCAGGTCCGCATCCTCGGCCCGGACACCGACTTGCTGAAACCATTTGCGGGGAAACGCCATGCGGTGCTCGCCGCGCCCGACTGGGATCAGCGGATCATCGGTGCTGTCGTTAAACGCGGCGGGTGGGGGTGCCTCGGCGAAACCGGCGTCCCGGCGAGCGGTCTTGATGAAAATATCCATCCCCAAGCTGCGCGCGATGGCCTGAAGATTTTCGATGGGATGATTGCGAGTCCCGCCGCCGCGCCGCACCCGCAGATTTTTGAGCGCCGACGGATTGCCCACGGCGGCCTGCGAGACAGCCGTCTCCGACAGGTTTCGCCGCTTAATCTCTGCGTAAATGGGCGCAAGCAGATCATCCATGGCCATTGATTAGCCCAATAGGGCTAGAAAGGAAATCTCTACTTTTGAACAGCCCATTT
>CALEZJ010000016.1 GCA_937927885.1 uncultured Paracoccaceae bacterium
GGGTGAAACCGATCCGGCTGATCCGTTCGGTGCTGGTCGTCGGCGGCTGGACGCTGCTGTCACGCGGCGCGGGCTTTGTGCGCGATGTGATGATGGCGGCCTATCTGGGCTCGGGCCCGGTCGCCGAGGCGTTCTTTGTCGCCTTTTCCCTGCCCAACATGTTCCGCCGCTTTTTTGCCGAGGGCGCGTTCAACATGGCCTTCGTGCCGATGTTCGCGAAAAAAGTCGAGGGCGGCGAGGATGCCAAGGGCTTTGCCCGCGATGCCTTTTCCGGGCTGGCGGGGGTGTTGCTGATCTTCTCGCTGATCGGCACGCTGGCCATGCCCTGGCTTGTGTGGGCCATGGCCTCGGGCTTTGCCGGGGATGCGCGCTTCGATCTGGCGGTGCTGTTCGGGCGGATCTCGTTTTCCTATATCCTGTTCATCTCGCTGGTGGCGCTGCTCTCTGGGGTGCTGAACACCTTTGGCCGGTTCACCGAGGCCAGTTTTGTCCCCGTGCTGATGAACCTCATGTTCATCGCCGCGATGCTGCTGGCCGCGCGGGCGGACTGGGACATGGGGCTGACCCTGGCCTGGACCGTGCCGCTGACGGGTATCGCGCAACTGGCCTTTACCTGGTTTTCCGCGCGCAGGCAGGGGTTCACCCTGCTGCCCGGCTGGCCGCGCTGGACCCCGGACCTGAAGCGCCTTCTCATCATCGCCGGGCCTGCGGTGCTGGCGGGCGGGGGGGGGCAGATCAAACTTCTGGTCGGGCGGCAGGTGGCCAGCTACACCGAGGGGGCGGTGGCCTGGCTGAACTACGCCGACCGGCTTTACCAGTTGCCGCTGGGCGTGGTCGGCATCGCCATCGGCACCGTGCTGCTGCCCGACCTCTCGCGCCGCCTGCGCGCAGGCGATGCCGAAGGCGGACGCGCCAGCTTCAATCGGGGGATGGAATTCGCCCTCGCCCTGACCCTGCCCGCCGCGGTCGCGCTGGTGGTGATCGCGGCGCCGATGGTGTCGGTGCTTTACGGGCGCGGCCAGTGGAATGCGCAGGACACCGAGGCGACGGCGCTGGCGCTGGCCATCTATGGCGCCGGCTTGCCCGCCTTCGTGCTGCACAAGGTGTTGCAACCGCTGTTCTATGCCCGCGAGGACACGCGGCGACCCTTCCGCTATGCCGTATGGTCGATGGTGGTCAATCTGGTGCTGGCCGTGGGTCTGGCGCCTGTCATCGGCTTTGCCGCCGCGGCCTGGGCAACCACGCTGGCCGGCTGGGTGATGGTGGTGCAGCTCTGGTGGGCCAGCCGCAGCATGGGCGACGAGGCCCGGCCCGATGCCCGCCTCTTGCAGCGCCTCCCTCGCATCGGCCTGGCCTCTCTCGCCATGGGGCTGGCACTGTGGTTCTCGGCCGACGCGCTGGCACCGATGCTGGCCGAATCCGGTCTGCGCTGGGGCGCGCTGGGCCTGCTCCTTGCGGCCGGGGTGGTCAGCTATTTCGGCGCCGGGGCGCTGATCGGCGCCTTCCGGCTGTCCGACTTCACCGCGCTGCGCCGCCGGGGCTGAGCCCTTGGAGCATGTCGCGCAAAAGTGGGAACCGGTTTTGCGCAATAGACATGCGACCACACGCTAGAACAGCTTGCGCCCGACGGCGATCAGGATGATCGAGCCGACAAGACCCGAGATCAGGTAACCCGCAATCCCGGCAAAGCTGACCCCGACAAAGCCGAAGAGCCAACTGGCAACCGCAGCGCCGACCATCCCCAGAAGGATGTTGACGAAGATCCCCGTGTTCGAATTCATCAGCCGCGAGCCGATCCAGCCCGCAAAGCCCCCGATGATGATAGCCCCGATCCAGCCCATGCGCGCCTCCTGTCAGGGTATTCATGTAGGCATGCGCGATCGCGGCACAAGGGGTCACCCCCTCAGCCTTGCCCTCAGTCGCCGCCAGCTTCCCGGCCCCAGCACCAGCGCCGACAGAGCATAGCCGATGACAAAGGCGCTGGCATCCGCGATCCAGGCGGGGCCGGATTCGGCCAGCAGGCCAAAGCCCAGCCGGGCAGCCAGCAACAGACCGATCAGGCCAAAGGCGCGCCGCCGCGCATCTGCATCGCGGGCTTCGAACCAGCGCAGCCAGGTGAACCCTCCGACCAGCCCAAAGGCCATCGGCATCGCACCGAACAGCCAGCCCAGCGGGTCCTCGCCCACCACCAACCCGAAAACCAGCGCCGCCAGCACCGGCCCTGCCAGTGCCAGCACCCCAAAGCGCAGGCTGCCAAAGCGTTCGGCCAGCATCTTGCCCAACGCGGCCAGCATGACGGCGGCAAAGAGCGCATGCATCGCCGTGCCATGGACAAAGGAAAAAGTCAGGTAGCGCGACAGATGCGTGGGCGGAAACCGCCAGACCTCGATCATCCAGTGCTGGATCGCGCTGGAAAAGCCATGGCGTTCCAGCGCGGCGATGCGCCAACCGACGCCTTCGGCCCCGCCGATCAGCCCCCAGCCTGCGGCGGTGAACACGCCCTCGATCCCCAGAACCAGCGCCAGCAACAGCCAGACCACGCCAGGCAGCGGGTTCAGGGGCGAGGCGTTGAGGTCGCGCAGGGCATCCTCGGGGTCGTCGGTCATCGTGGCCTCCGGGCGGGGTCGGTTGACGCCCCGTGCCGCCAGCGATAAGCGAGCGCCAGAGGATTTTCCACCACGGAGTGATGGCGATGAGTGACGCAACCCGGCCCAATGCCCGCTTCAAGCCGCGCATCTTCTCGGGCATCCAGCCTTCGGGCGGGTTGACGCTGGGCAATTACCTCGGCGCCCTGAAACGCTTTGTGGAAAAGCAGAACGAGGGGATCGAGACGATCTATTGCCTCGTCGATCTGCACGCGATCACCGTCTGGCAGGACCCCGCCGCGC
>CALEZJ010000017.1 GCA_937927885.1 uncultured Paracoccaceae bacterium
GGGCTGGACCGCGTGGCCAGCTATGCCGATCCAGACGGCCCGGCCATGCGCCACACGCCACCGCCCGACCTGCCCGGCATGCGCAGCAATGCCGGGCTTGAGGCGCTGGCGATCCGCGATGACGGCATGATCATCGCCATCCCCGAACGCTCGGCCGGCGAAGGCAAACCCTTTCCGATTCTGGGCTATGACGGTCAGGACTGGCTGGAACTGGGTGAATTGCGTCGCGACCCGCGCTGGCTGGTCGTGGGCGCTGATTTCGGGCCGGACGGATGGCTTTACGTGCTGGAGCGCGATTTTCTGGGCATCCTGGGCTTCGCCTCGCGCGTGCGGCGGGTGCTGCTGACCGATCAGGGCGTGACCGAGGACCAGATCATTCTGGAAACCCGGCCGATGCAATATGACAATCTGGAAGGGATCGCGGTCTGGGATGACGGGCAGGGCACCCGGCTGACCATGATCTCGGACGACAATTTCCTGTTCGTGCAGCGGACCGAGGTGGTGGAGTACCGGCTGCGCGATGACGTGGCGGAACCGGCGGCGGATTGACAACGCGGCCCGCGGACGCGTAAGGGCGCGGCTGTCCCGCCCATGGCGGGGCCGAGTTGTTCCGCCACCTTGTAAAACGGAAAATCAGTCATGACCCGCTATCTGCCCGGCATCCTTGCCATGGCCATCATCGTGGTGGCCTCGAACATCCTTGTGCAATTCGTCGTCGGCAACTGGCTGACATGGGGCGCCTTCACCTATCCCTTCGCCTTTCTGGTGACCGAGGTGATGAACCGCGTCTATGGCCCCGCCGCCGCGCGCCGCGTGGTGGTCGCGGGCTTTGCCGTGGGCGTGCTGTCCTCGCTTGTCGCGGCGGGCATGGACAAGACCACCCTGCGCATCGCCATCGGATCGGGCACCGCCTTCCTTGCGGCGCAACTGGTCGATATCGCCGTCTTCAACACCCTGCGCCACCGCAGATGGTGGGTCGCGCCGCTGTCATCCTCGACCGTGGGATCCTGCGTCGATACGCTGCTGTTCTTCAGCATCGCCTTTTCGGCGGCACTGCCCGCCGACAGCAATACCGGCTGGGCGAACGAGGCGGTTCCGCTTCTAGGTCAAGGCCCGGTCACTTCGCTGTGGATTTCGCTGGCAGTTGCCGACTGGCTGGTCAAAATGAGTCTGGCCATACTGACCCTTGTGCCCTTCCGCATCATTGTCCGCAATTTGTTGCGCCGTGAGGCAGAAATCTGATTGACAGAATCTCGATCTGTGGCACCCTTTCACTTGCAACGGCAACTTTTTGAAAGGAGGTGGTCCAGTGTCGAGAGTGATATTGGAGAGAGGTGTCGGAACAGTCAGGGGGGCCGTGGCCTGAGGGCAATCCCAAGGGTCGTAAACCCTGATTGGGACCGGACGGGTTTCTTCCATCCCTAACCGGACCATCTCCGTGGAACTCGCGGGCCGTCTGATCTGGACGGCCCGTTTTCTCTGTACGGAACGATGTTCGGCCTTGTTTCGCCCCGACAGATGCGGGACACAGGGCCGAACCACCACAGCAATCCCGATTTTCACATGAATACCCGCATTTCCCGCCACGGCGCGGCATGGAACCTGCATGGCGCCGCCTGGATGATCCTTGCGATGGCGGGCTTCGCGGTCGAGGATACGTTGCTGAAGATGGCCGCGACGACGCTGCCGGTCGGGCAGGTACTGATCAGCTTCGGGTTTGTCGGAATCGTCGTCTTTGCACTCTGGGCGATCCTTGCGGGCGAATCGCCGCTGAACCCGGCGGTGCTGGGGCGGGCGATGGCCCTGCGCTCGCTGTGCGAGGTCACCGGCCGGCTGTTCTTCATGCTGGCCATCGCGCTGACGCCGCTGTCCACCGCCTCGGCGATCCTTCAGGCGACGCCGCTAGTGGTGATGGTCGGCGCGATCTTCATCTTCGGCGAAACGATCGGGCCGCGCCGCTGGCTGGCGGTCCTTGCCGGTTTCGCGGGCGTGCTGATGGTGCTTCGGCCGGGGACCGAGGGCTTCGGGCCGCTGCCCCTGCTGGCGGTGATCGGCATGCTGGGTTTTGCCGGGCGCGATCTGGCGACCCGCGCGGCACCCGCCACCATGTCCTTTCGCCAGCTTGGGGTTCTGGGTTTCACCATGCTGATCGTCGCCGGGCTGATCACGCTGCCCTTCGGCGGATCGCCGGTCATGCCCGACACCGAAACATGGCTGGGCCTGCTTGGCGCATCGGCCGCCGGGATCTGCGCCTATACCTCGCTGACCATCGCCATGCGCACGGGCGAGGTCGGGGCGGTGACGCCCTTCCGCTATACCAGACTGGTCTTTGCGATGATCGCCGGTGTCGCGGTCTTTGGCGAACGGCCCGATTCTTGGACCATCGCCGGTTCCGGCATCATCATCCTGGCAGGAATCGCCGCATTGCGGCTGTCCCGAAACAAAGCCGGGGCAGCCGCGAGATAGAGATCAGACGCGCTCAATCGCCAGGGCGATGCCCTGACCGCCACCGATGCACATGGTGATCAACGCCTTGGAACCGCCGGTGCGCTCCAGCTCATACAGCGCCTTGACGGTCAGGATGGCACCGGTGGCGCCGACCGGATGGCCCAGGGCGATGGCGCCGCCATTCGGGTTCACCTTCGCCGGATCCAGACCCAGTTCCTTGTTCACCGCCAGCGCCTGCGCCGCGAAAGCCTCGTTCGATTCGATCACGTCGAAATCGCCGACCGGCAGCCCGGTCTTGGCCAGCAGTTCCTGAACTGCGGGAACAGGGCCGATGCCCATCACCTCGGGGCGGACGCCGGCGACGGCATAGCCAAGGATGCGCGCGCGCGGCTTCAGCCCGGCGGCCTCGGCGGCCTCGGCCCGGGCCAGAACAAGGGCGGCCGCGCCGTCATTGATGCCGCTGGCATTGCCGGCGGTGACGCTGCCGTCCTTCTGGAACACCGCCTTCAGGCCGCCCAGCTTCTCGACCGTGGTTTCCTTCGGATGCTCGTCGGTGTCAAAGGCCACCACACCCTTGCGGCTCTTGATCTCGATGGGGACGATCTGGTCCTTGAAATGCCCTGCCGCAATGGCCGCCGCCGCCCGGCGCTGCGATTCCGCCGCGAATTCGTCCTGCGCCTGACGGCTGATGTCGTGCTCGGCCGCCACATTCTCGGCGGTGACGCCCATATGGCCGGTACCCATCGGACAGGTCAGCGTGCCAACCATCATGTCGATCATCTTCTGATCGCCCATCTTCGCGCCGAAACGGGCCGAGGACACCGCATAGGGCGCGCGGCTCATGCTTTCGGCGCCGCCCGCCACGGCGAAATCGGCATCGCCCAGTTGCAGCATCTGCGTCGCGGAAACGATGGCCTGCGCGCCCGAACCGCACAGCCGGTTCACGTTCAGCGCCGGGGTGGTATAGGGAATCCCCGCTTCCAGCATGGCGACGCGGCCCAGATACATGTCACGCGGCTCGGTATTGATGACATGGCCGAAGACGACCTGCCCGATCTTTTCGGGTGCCACACCCGCCCGTTCCAGCGCAGCGCGGGTGACGGTCGCGCCAAGCTGGGTCGGCGGAATTGCGGCGAGGCTGCCGCCGAAGGTGCCGATTGCAGTGCGCGCACCCGACAGGATGACGATTCCGGTATCTGACATGGTGATGATTCTCCCTCACTCAGCGCAGACACCATAGCGGCCAGTGACCTAGCGGCAAGAGATTGGTTGCGCTGACGCCCTGCCCGCCTATGATCCGGGACGCACCGGCCATTCGGAGGTCTCATGCCCGGCACATCGCCCCGCCTCAAGCTGCGGCTGGAATATGACGCACCGCTGGTTCTGGGACCGGGCAAGGCACAGCTTCTGGAACTGATCGACCGGCTCGGCTCGATCTCGGCCGCGGGGCGCGAGATGGGGATGAGCTACAAGCGCGCCTGGTCGCTGGTCGAGGAAATGAACGCCGCCTTCGCCCGGCCGGTGGTGGACAGCAGCCGTGGCGGGGCGGGCGGCGGCGGCGCGGTGGTGACCGAAGCCGGGCATGAGGTGATCCGCCGCTTCCGCCGTCTGGAACGGTTGATCGGGACCGCGGGCGCCGAGGACATGGCGGCGCTGACGGGGATGCTGAAACCGGCGCACTGAGCCGCGCAAGATCTGCGCGCGTTGGATCGCGTCATGGCGCAACGGATCGTCGGGTCCGGGGCCGAAACGGCCAGCAAATGCTGGACTTCAGGCCGCACAACCTGCGCACCGGGGAAGCACAAATTGCGCACAGCTTGCGAACGTTGCGAGGGTAGTCGTAGCGCGTCGTCCTATCTAACTGTCTGCGCCTGACGCACGCGCATCTGTTGACAAGCGTTGCGCTCATTGAGGCTGCGACAGTCTCCACTAGTACGCAGAATGCGTTCAGCTATGATTCAAAGAGGTGGTGGCTAAATCCCTGGAAGGTGACGGCAGCGATGTCGTTGTGTCTGCCGCCTAAAAAGAAGGGGCGATTGCTCGCCCCTTCAAGGATCCGAAAGGATCAGATGTTGGTGTTGGAAGTTGGGTCCAGTACGATTCTGAATGCCCGCTTCCCGTACCACGTGGCCCAAATTTTGCGACCATCCTTGGTCGTAATATATGGGCGATAGATGACGACTTTCTTGTCGTCACGCGCGTCGAAAGGCATTTTATTCTCCTATTTCGACGTGAAACCGCAGCCTCAGACTGGTACTCTGGGGCTGCGGGCCTGCTGAGCGGGGCCTACATGGCCGCACCCGAGGTTCTAAGAGGGTGAATATTGTCAGGACCGGATGGCCTTCCAAGTAGCCGGTAACGTTCGCCATCGTAAGTAATCACGGCATCATTTTTCAAGCGGCTCAGGATACTGGACACAGACCCGCGCTCTAAGTGAACACCGGCGTTCTCTGCCATTTCCACAGCAATTACAGCGTTTAGCCCATCCTCGCCTACCTTCTCAAGCAGTTCGAGAACGGTCTTCTTGACATTAGACCGGGGGGCGCGAGGCTTGGCCTTTGGCTCTCCCTTCGCCTCACGGATCATGTCATTGATGAGTGCTTTCTGTGCCTCTAGTTTGTCAATCTCAAGCTGGATTGCAGAGAGTCGTTCCTGTAAGCTTTTCATACTAGGGCCTCTCATTTGTTCCTCCTTGGTGGTGGCCCCGGCGGGGTTCGAACCCGCACACCCTGGAAGGTATCGGAGTTACAG
>CALEZJ010000018.1 GCA_937927885.1 uncultured Paracoccaceae bacterium
GACGCTGCCCGCCGATGTCTGCAACATCGACGAGATGCGCGCGGCGTTCGACGCAGTGCGCCGGGCCTGGGGGCCGATCCATGGCGTGATCCATGCGGCGGGCACGATTGACGATGCGCCGCTCCTGGCCAAGACGGTCGGCAGCGTCGAGGGCGTCTTTGCGCCCAAGGTCCACGGCACACGGGTGCTGGATGCGCTGCTGCCGGATGGTGCGGTGGATCGGATCGTGGTGTTCTCCTCGACCTCGACCCTGACCGCGCCGGCGGGGCAGGTCGATTATGTCGCCGCCAACGAGTATCTGAACGCCTGGGCGGCGGCGCGGCGCGGCAAGACGCGGGTGCAGGCGATCGACTGGGGCATCTGGCAGGGTGTCGGCATGGCCGCCGATGCGATGGCGGCGCGGCTGGGACAGGCGCCCCACCTGCCGGAAACGCCCGCCGGGGTTCCGCTGCTGGCCAGTGCGGGCTTTGACGGCGCGATGAACCGGCGGTTCCGGGCGGAGTGGTCGACCGGCATGTGGCTGCTGGACGAGCACCGCACAAAGGACGGGCGCGCGCTGGTTCCCGGCACCGGGATGCTGGAAACCGCCGTGCAGGCGCTGCATGCCCAGCACGAGGTGGAGCCGTTCGAGATCCGCGATCTCACGTTCTTTCGCGCTCTGGAAATCGACACCAAGCGTGCCGTTCAGGTGGTGCTGACCCGCTCGGATGCGGGGTATGAGTTCGCGCTGCGCTCCGAGGTGACGACTCGCGGGCGCACGGGATTTGTGCTGAACGCCTCGGCCGAGGTTGCGATGGGGGCGCTGCCTGCGCCCGCCCCGCTGGACGTTCCGGCGCTGATGGCGCGGTGCCAGCGCGGGGTGCAGGAGGATGCGACCGGTATCGCCACGGGGCAGGAGGCGCATCTGGCCTTTGGTCCGCGCTGGCGGGTGCTGCGGCGCATCGCCTTTGGCGCGGGCGAGGGGCTGGCGCATCTGGCGCTGCCGCAGGAATTCCGGGGCGATCTGGATCAGGGATGGGTGCTGCATCCGGCGTTGATGGATCTGGCGACGGGCTGGGCGATGGGGCTGATCGCGGGCTATCAGGCGCGCGCGCTGTGGGTGCCGGTACGCTATGGCCGGGTGCGGGTGTTCCGCGCGCTGCCCGCCGAGATCGTCAGCCATGTGCGCATCGCGCCCGCCGAGGCTGGCTTTGCCAGTTTCGACATCACGCTGGCCACGCCCGAGGGGGAGGTCTGCGTTCAGATCGAGCGGTTCACCATCAAGCGGCTGGAGGGGGGCTTTGGCGCCCCGGCGCCGCTGCTGCCGTCGGAAATCGAGTTCACCGACACCGGCGCCGAGCGCGCGCTGAACCCGGGCGAAGAGCGTCTGGCGCGCAATCTCGCGCAGGGTCTGACCGCCGCCGAAGGGACCGAAGGGTTCCTGCGCGCGCTGGCGGTCGATCGGGCGCAGGTGGTGATTTCGTCTCTGACGTTGCCGGAATTGATCGCCGAGGCGGGTGCGGTGCAGGAGGTGGCGGGGGAGGGGCAGAAGTTCGAGCGTCCCGATCTGGACAGCGCCTATGTTGCGCCACGAAATGACGTGGAACGCATGCTGGTGGCGATGTGGGAGGAACTGCTGGGCGTTCAGGGCGTGGGGGTCGAGGACAGTTTCTTTGACCTTGGCGGCCATTCGCTGATCGCGGTACGGCTGTTCGCGCGCATCAGGAAGACCTGGGCGGTGGATTTCCCGATCTCGCTGTTGTTCGAGGCGCCGAGTGTCGAAAAGATCGCGGCGCGGGTGGCCGAGGTGGCGGGGATCAGCGACAGCGGTGCGGCGCCTGCTATGGCCGCGCCAAGTCGACGGTATGAGTTCCTGGTGCCGATGCATGAAGGCGAGGGCGGGCCGAAAACCCCGTTCTTCCTGGTCGCCGGCATGTTCGGCAATGTGCTGAACCTGCGGCATCTGGCGCAGCTTCTGGGCACTGACCGGCCCTTCTACGGGCTGCAGGCCCGCGGGCTGCTGGGAGCGGATCTCGTCATCACCTCGCGGCAGGCGATCGCGCCGGAGGTGCAGGCGCATCTCGACGGGCTCGGCGGCGAGCAGGCGCGCGAGGCGGCGTTTTCCTCGATGATGGTTTTTCCC
>CALEZJ010000019.1 GCA_937927885.1 uncultured Paracoccaceae bacterium
TTCCTGTCCGATCGCGAACAGGACCTTTTCGGTGATGATGTTGGTCAGCATTCCGCCCAGCTGCTCGCGCAGGTTGGTCATCACGGTGTCCAGAAGCGGTCCGCTCTTGCCGTTGGCCACGTCCGGAAACTTGTTCTGCACGGAGGGGTCGCTCAGCGCCTGACCGATGGCCTTGGCCAGCGCCTGCATGTCCTGCTTCACGCCTGGATCGGTGATGGTGACCTTGTCGTTTTGTGCGGTGGAGAACGAGGTTCCTGTGTTGGTCAACTGGTCGAGGCGATTGGCGAGGCTGCCAATCGCGGTGATCACGGACTGACCGCCATTGGGCAGGTCGCTCAGCTTTGGCATTTCGTTCGGGGGCTTCTGGATCAGGCCGATGATCGACGCGAAGGTGTCGGTCTTTGGCGAGCGCCCGGTGGTCTGCCCCATCAGCCGGGTCATTTCGGTGACGTTGCCCAAGGCTTCGGGATTGTTCATCTGCACGCCGCGCATCACGGTCGAAATCGCTTCGCGGGCGGCCTGACTGCGGTCGGCGGCCTTGCCGGTCAGCTTGTCCATCAAGCTGGCCTTCTTGTCGGTCGCATAAAGGGTGATCGACCCGTCGTCGTTGCGGATCCCGCGCAGTTTCTCGTTGGCACCCATCTGCTGGGTAAAGGCTTCGACCTTGTCCAGCGAGGTGTCCGAGCGGATGGTGATGCTGGCGGAATGCCGTTCAATCGGTCCGGTCATGGTGCGGTCTCCTGATGCGCGGCGCTGTCACAGGCGGATGAAGGACGATGTGTCGGCGTCGTCCGCGGGGGCGCCGGCGGCGACATGTGCGGCGAAATAGCGGGCCTTGACGCTGAAGTTGTCGAGGGCCCGGTGCAGCAGGCTTTCCGAAACGCTGGCAAGGATCAGGTCAACGAGCAGCATCGCCTCGCCCTCGCCGTTCAGCGCCCCGCGAACACCGCCGGTTTCCCGCCAGAGCACGGAATAGACGAGCAAGGCCTCGTAGACAGCCAGTTTGCGCGCGGTCGGAACCTGTCCCAGCACAGATTGAAGCGCCAGACGGCCAGCGGCCTCATCAAGGCGGATCACGATCGACGGGCTGTCTTCGTAATCCACCTGCCAAGTGTCATCGGAGAGTTGCGCGACATAGGTGACGCTGCTGCGCCCGACAGTATAGGTGGTCAGGAAGGTGTTCAGCATTTCGGTCAGTTTCATCGTCGCACTCCGCGCGAAAGGGATCGGTCATCGGCTCCTGTGGCCAGCATACAGACGCGCCCCCACGCAAGCGTGATGGAAAACACAGCTCGGGGCGGGGATATGGCCGGGCCCTTCGCGCGGGAGAGGCGAGAGCGCACGCGCGGTCATCATCCCTTGCAGGTGTTCCCGTGCGGGCTCGTGGGCGATGCTTTTCCTGTCCGCCTCGCCTGTTCAGCGGAACGCCGGGGGCTGAATGCCAACGCCTCGGCGTTGGCGATAGCGGCCCCGGACCTGCGTGACCTTATCGAGATTCCCGCCCCGGCATCCGCCAACTCCCCGCAGTCGACGCGACACGTTGGCCATCGACCGGGCGCCAGACATCGCAATCGCCGCCGATCATCCTCGGAATTGCATCCGGCCGAGGCCCTGCGAGCGGTGGCGACAGGCAGTGCCTGTCGCGCCGGATCAGCCCAACCCCTCAGCCGTCAGCACCTGACGGATCGAGGTCGCGCCCTTGTCGACGATCTCGGTCAGTTCTGTGTCGGTGCAGTTGTAGGGCGGGGCAAGGATCACGATATCGCCGTTCACCCCGTCGACATTGCCGCCGACCGGATAGCAGATAAGGCCGTTCGCCATCGCCTGCCTGCGGATTTTCAGGAAAAGCTGCCGCTCGGCGGGGTGGGGCGTCTTGGTCGCGCGGTCTTGCACCAGTTCGACGGCGATGAAATGCCCGCGCCCGCGAATGTCACCCACGGCCTCGACCCCGGCCAGTGCGTCATGCAGCCAGGCCATCAGGCGCGGGCCGTTGGTGGCGACGCGCTGAACCAGCCCGTCACGCTCGACGATCCGTTGCACCGCCTCCCCGGCGGCGCAGGCGGCGGTGTGGCCGGTAAAGGTATGTCCGGTGCCAAAGGCGCCGTCGCGCGCGCGGATCGCCTCCCAGACCTCGGTTGTGCAGATCGCGGCGCCAAGGGGCTGGTAGCCGCCCGCCAGACCCTTGGCGATGGCCATGATGTCGGGCTGCACCCCGTCGTGTTCCAGCGCGCGCCAGGTGCCGACGCGGCCCGCGCCGCACATTACTTCGTCCGAGATCATCAACACGCCGTAGCGCGTGCAAATCTCGCGCACCGCTTGCGCATAGCCCTCGGGCGCAGGAACGCATCCCCCCGCCGCACCGACCACGGGTTCAAAGACAAAGGCGGCGATGGTTTCGGGCCCGGCGGCCAGGATCGCGCGCTCCAACTCTGCCGCCGCGACGGCGCCTGCCGTTTCGGCGCTGGCGCCGGGCAAGGGCCGATAGGCGTTGGCGGGGCCTATCTTGATCGAGGGGATAAAGGCCCCCTCATAGGCCGCGGTCCGCTCGACAAAGCCGGAAAGACCCAGCGCACCCAGTGTGTTGCCATGCCACGAGCGTTCGCGGCTGATGAAGCGGCGGCGCGATTTCTGGCCGATGGCAGTCTGGTATTGCAGCGCGATCTTCAGCGCGCTTTCCACCGCCTCGGAGCCGCCGGTGACAAAGACCATCTCGCGCAGGGTGCCGCCGCAGCGGGCGCGGATGATTTCGGTCAATTCCTCCAGCGCGTCGGTGGTGAAATTGTAGCGATAGCCATGCGCGAGGTTTTCAAGCTGCGCGATGATGGCGGCGTTGACCTCGTCATTGCCATGCCCCAGGCAATAGACGGCAGGTCCGCCCGAACCGTCGATATAGCGCTTGCCATTGGCATCCCACAGGTAACTCCCCTTGCCGCGGACGGCCTTGGGCAGATCGGGGGTGGCGTGGATCGAGGGGCTGGCCATGGGTGTGTCCTTGCTGACGGCAGGCCCGCAGACTGCGACGGCGGCGCGGAAAGGTCAAACGCCCTCAGGGGGGATAGCCTGCCCCCCACACGCGCGGCGCATCGCGCGCGAGCAGGCGCGCCTGCGCGCGGTCCATCCGGGCCAGCGCCGCCTGTGCATCGCCGCGCGCCTCGCGCAGTGCGCGCTCCCACAGCTTGCGGGCCGAGCGTTCGCTCCAGGGCAGGGCGGCCTCTTTCAGCCAGCGCCGGAGCGGGACGGGCAGCGCGTCATGGGCGCGCATCGACGAGGGGCTGCGCCGCAGGCCGCTGCTCAGGTTGCCCATCACTTGCCCCAGCGCGGAAACGGATCGTCCAGCCCCTCCCAGCGCGCGGGCGTCCAGCCCTCGCCGATCAGGCAGCCATCGAGCTCCGCGCGCAGGGCGGCGATGTCCATTCCGGCGCCGATAAAGACGATTTCCTGTCGCCGGTCTCCCCAGGGGTCGGCCCAGTGCTGACGGATTTGCGCCTCGCTGCGCGGATCCTTGGGCCAGCGCCCTTTGGGCACCGAGGCCCACCAGCGGCCCAGCGGCGAGACGCTGCTCATCGCGCCCGCCAGGCTGAATTCGGCCACCCAATCGGGCCGGGTGGCGATGCAGAAATGCCCCTTGGCGCGGATCACGCCGGGCAGGTCGCCGTTCAGCACGTCGTGCAGGCGCTGCGGGTGGAACGGTCGCCGCGCGCGATAGACAAAGCTGGCGATACCGTATTCCTCGGTCTCGGGCACATGATCGGCAAAGCCGTAAAGCTCGCGCGCCCACATCGGGTGTTCGTGCGCCCGCTCGAAGTCGAAACGCCCGGTGTTCAGGATGTCGCCGGGCGCGATCCGGCCGTGGCTGGTCTCGATGATCCGCGCCCCGGAGTTGAGCGCGCGCACGATCTTGCGCGCCGCGTCCAGTTCGGCGGGCGAGGCATCGGCGGCCTTGTTCAGCACGATCACATCGGCAAATTCGATCTGCTCGGTCAAGAGGCCCACAAGCGTGCGCGCATCGCCCTCGCCCGCCACCTCGCCGTGATCGGCCAGTGTCGCATGGCTGGCGAACTGCCGCGGCAGGTTGACCGCATCAACCACGGTCACCATCGTATCAAGCCGGGCTACATCGCTCAGCGCATCGCCCGCCTCGTCGCGAAAATCAAAGGTCGCGGCCACCGGCAGGGGCTCGCCGATGCCGGTCGACTCGATCAGCAGATAGTCGAACCGCCCTTCATCCGACAGCGCGCGCACCTGCTACAGAAGGTCGCCGCGCAGCGTGCAGCAGATGCAGCCATTCGACATTTCCACCATCTTTTCCTCGCCGTGGCGCAATTCCGTCCCGGCAGCGATCAGGTCGCCGTCGATGTTGACCTCGGACATGTCGTTGACGATTACCGCCACGCGCAGGCCCTGACGGTTGTTCAGGATATGGGTCAACAGCGTCGTCTTTCCCGCCCCCAGAAAGCCGGAGAGGACAGTGACAGGAAGGCGGGGATCGTTTGGCATGGGGGTTCACCTCAATATGTGATAACATAACATAATGGGGTGGCGCGCCGGGATCAAGCGCCCGGAGTGTTCCCTTTAAGTTCTTCCCCTTGGCGCCGCGCTGCGCTAGAGTGTGGTCGCCTGTTTTTTGCGCAACACCGGTTCCCACCCATGCGCGACAGGCTCCAGGATGGCGGCGCAGCCGGGGGGCAGGTTTGGCCAGTGACGAGGCGCTGCAGCGCAAGATCATCCATGTCGACATGGACGCGTTCTTTGCCTCGGTCGAGCAGCGCGACAACCCCGATCTGCGCGGCAAGCCGGTGGCCGTGGGCGGTGGCGGGCCGCGCGGGGTGGTGGCGGCGGCGAGTTACGAGGCGCGGGTGTTCGGCGTGCGCTCGGCCATGCCCTCGGTCACGGCACGGCGCAAATGCCCCGACCTGATCTTTGTGCCGCCCCGGTTCGAGGTCTACCGCACGGTTTCGGCGCAGATCCGCGAGATATTCGCCGAGCATACCGACCTGATCGAGCCCCTGTCGCTGGACGAGGCCTATCTCGATGTGACCGAAAACAAGAGGGGTATCGCCTCGGCGACGGAGTTGGCACAGGTGATCCGCGCGCGCATCCGCGCGGTGACGGGGCTGACCGCCTCGGCCGGGGTGTCGTATTGCAAGTTCCTGGCCAAGATGGCGAGCGGGATGAACAAGCCCGACGGGCAGGCGGTGATCCCGCCCTCGCGCGGGGCGGCGTTCGTGGAAGACCTGCCGGTGGCCAGATTCCACGGCGTCGGTCCGGCGACGGCGGCGCGGATGGCGGCTTTGGGGATTGTCACCGGGGCCGATCTGAAAGCGCAGACGCCCGAATTCCTGACCCGCCATTTCGGCAAGGCGGGTGGCTGGTATCACGCCATCGCGCGGGGCATCGACACCCGCCCGGTTCAGCCCCACCGCGAGCGCAAGTCGCTGGGGTCCGAGGACACGTTTCTGGTCGACATCACCGATCTGGACGCGGCGCGGGCCGAGGCGATGGTCTTGGCGGCCAAGGTCTGGAAACAGGCCGAGGCGCGGGGGCTGAGGGCGCGCAGCGTGGTGCTGAAGGTCAAGTTCGCCGATTTCCACCAGATCACCCGCAGCCGCACTTTGGCGGTGCCGATTGTGGATCAGGCCGAGATGGCGGGGCTGGTCGAGGGGTTGCTGGCGCCGCTGTTCCCGGTGCGGCTGGGGATCAGGCTTTTGGGTGTGACGCTGGCGCAGTTCGACCGTGCGCCGGTCGGGGCGCGACAGTTGTCGCTTTTCTAGGTCAGCCGCGCGCGCAGCAGGCCCGCCAAGGCCTCGATCGCCGGATTGGCGGTTTCGGCCAGCCGGGTCAGGCCGACATCGGTGCGCGCGTCGGGCAGGGGGAAATCGACGCGCTTCAGGTCGGGGCGCAGTTGGGTCAGGGCTGCGGGGGAGTAGCTGAGAAGGGCCACCGAATCGCTGTCGGCAATCATCTGCTCGGCATCGGAAAATGACCATATTTCATAGCTTTGCGCGGGGGGAACCGCACCAAGGCGGCGAAAGACGGTTTCGAAATAGCGCCTCAGCGGCGTGCCGTGCGGGGCCGCGATCCAGCGCTGGGCGGCGAGTGTGTCGATGGTCAGCCCCGCACCATGCACCGGATGGTCGGCGCGGGCGACCAGGGTGAAATCCTCGGCGCCCAGCGGGGTCTCCACAAAGCCGGGCCAGGGCGCGGGGTTGCGCAACAGGCCCACGATCACGTCGATTTCGCGTCGCCTCAGGGCGTCGCACAGCGCGGCGTAATTGCCCGGAACGGCGATCAGCCGCAGGTGCGGATGCGCGCGGGCAAGTTCGCCAAAGGCTGCCATCACCTGGCGCTGGCCGGAAAACGGCAGCAGGCCCACGGCCAGCCGCCCGGTCAGGCCGGGCAGGGGGCGGGCCAACAGGGCGGGCAGGGCGGCGAGGTCAGCTTCGATGCGCTGCCAGAGCGCGGCGAGGGCGCGTGCGGTGTCGGTTGGTTCCAACCCGGTGCTGCGGCGGGTGAACACCGGCGCGGAGAAGGCGGCAAGGTCGGCCAGCGCCTGGCTGATGGCCGGTTGGCGCAATCCCAACAATCGTGCCGCCCCGGTGGCACTGCCGGTTGCGACGACGGCGGCCACGGCGGTCAGATGGTGCCATTGGACATGCGTGGCGAGGCGAGGAGACGCCGCTGCGACCTGTTCAAGGTCGCTCAGGATCCGCTGGCACAGCCCCACCACCAGATCGCCCGCCGCCGTGGGTTCCGCCCCGGTCCAGCCGCGCTGGAACAGGGCCACGCCCAGCCGCGATTCGGCCCCTGCCAGCGTGCGCGACAGCGAGGACTGGCTGACATGCAGCGCCTCGGCCGCCGAGGACAGGCGGCGATGATCGGCCAGCGCACGGATCACGCGCGCTTCTCGGGCTGTAAGGGTCATGGAGTGATATAAGCAGAATGCAGCATCCTATTCAATCAGCGCATAAGAAAGCCGTCGCGCGCCGGGCTAGGATGCCCCGACCCGAGGAGGAGTGCCCGATGACCAGAAAATCCCTGTCCGACCGTATTGCCGAACACGGCGGCAATCCGGCGACGATGCTGCAAAACGCCCAGACCGGCGCCTATCAGTTCCCGATCCCGCCCCAGTACACCAACTGGATGGAGGAGGCCCGTGCGTGGCGCCATGGGGCCGTTCTGTTGAACCAGTCCTATCACATGACCGACCTTTATGTGCGCGGGCCGCAGGTCAAGGCGCTTCTGGAACGGGTCGGCGTCAACAGCTTCGCCACCTGGGGCCGCAACAAGGCCAAGCAACTGGTCTGCTGCAATCCGGACGGCTATGTCATCGGCGATGTGATCGTTTTCGGACTAGAAGATGACGAAGCGCTGCTGATCGGCCGCCCGCCG
>CALEZJ010000020.1 GCA_937927885.1 uncultured Paracoccaceae bacterium
AAGATCGTCGACGGTGCAACCCGCGCCTCCGAGGCAGCCATCGTGGCGATCCTCGCCCGTCTTGGCGTACTAGACCCCGCGCACCCGGTGGCACAAAAACGTCTGGGCGCGCCGCAAAAGAACTGGCGCGGCTTCGTGACCGGCGAGGCACGGCTGGCTGCCGGGTTCTGCTGAGGGCAAGTTGCCCCAAAGGTGAGTATTTGCAGCAAGATGAATGACAATGGCCGCGCGCCCGTCTTTGCTCTTCAAATATCCTCTGGGGGGTGCGGCCGAAGGCCGAGGGGAGCGGAATGCCACCCTTTGCAACGGACAGGACAGGCAATGGCGGGAAGGAGTTGGTGATGGACTTCGACTATGTGATTGCCGGGGGCGGCTCGGCGGGATGCGTTCTGGCGGCGCGGCTCAGCGAGGACCCCGGGGTCCGGGTCTGTCTGGTCGAGGCGGGCGGCAGCGGGCGCGACCTGATGATCCGCGCACCGGCCCTGGTTGCGGGGATGGTCTCGGGGCGGCCGCGAATCAACAATTGGGCCTTTCGCACCGTTCCGCAGCCGGGGCTGGGGGGGCGGCGCGGGTTTCAGCCGCGCGGCAAGGCGCTGGGCGGGTCCTCGGCGATCAACGCCATGCTCTATGTGCGCGGCCAGCCAGCGGACTATGACGGCTGGGCCGATCAGGGCGCCGAGGGCTGGGACTGGGGCGCGGTCCTGCCCTATTTTCTCAAGGCCGAGAACAACCAGCGGGGCGCTTCGGGGCTGCACGCGACCGGCGGGCCCCTGAGTGTCGCCGACCAATCTGCCCCTGCCGCGATCAGCCGCGCCTTTGTCGACGCCTGCGCCGAGGTTCAGATTCCCGGGAACCCCGATTTCAACGGCCCGCGCCAGGAGGGGGCGGGGCTTTACCAGGTCACCCAGTTCCATGGCGGCGCGCACAAGGGCGAGCGTTGCTCGGCGGCGGCGGCCTATCTGCATCCGGTGATGGACCGGCCCAACCTGACCATCCTGACCCGCGCGCTGGTGGAAAAGGTCGAGATCGACGAGGATCGCGCCACCGGTCTGGTCGTGCGCCAGCGCGGCAGGCGCCAACACCTGACCGCGCGCCGCGAGGTGATCGTTTCAGCCGGCGCCTTCGGCTCGCCGCAGATCCTGATGCTGTCGGGCATCGGTCCGGCCGAGGAACTCGCCGGTCAGGGCATCCCGGTACTGCGCGAATTGCCCGGGGTAGGGCAGAATCTGCAAGATCATCTGGATTACATCCTCAGCTACACCTCGCCGCGCAAGGACGTGATCGGGCTCAATCCCGGGGGGCTTGCCCGGCTGATTGGTGCCGGGCTGGAATGGCGGCGCAGCGGCACGGGGCTCTTTGCCTCGCCGATGGCCGAGGGCGGCGCCTTTGTGCGATCGAACCCGGGGGTCGATCGGCCGGATCTGCAATTGCATTTCGTCATCGGGATCGTCGATGAGCACATGCGCAAGCTGCACTGGTCAAACGGGTTTTCCTGCCATGTCTGCGCGCTGCGCCCCCATTCGCGCGGCTCGGTGGGTCTCGATTCGCCGCGCCCCGGTGATCCTCCGGTGATCGACCCGGGCTTTCTGTCGGACCCGCGCGACCTGCCGCTGATGATGCGCGGCGCGCGGATCATGGAGGAAGTGATGGCCGCGCCGCCTCTGGCGCCCTGGATCGGGCGAAACCTCTACCCCCACGACGGCAGCGACCGCGCTCTGGAGGCCGACATCCGCGCGCGGGCCGACACGATCTATCACCCGGTCGGCACCTGCCGGATGGGACGCGACGAGATGGCCGTGGTCGACCCGCAGTTGCGGGTGCAGGGTATCAGGGGGCTGCGCGTGGTCGATGCCAGCGTGATGCCGACGCTGGTCAGCGGCAACACCAACGCTTCCACCATCATGATCGCCGAGCGCGCAGCAGATCTGATCAAGGCGGCGCAAGGCTGAGCGACTGCGGCATTTGGTTATCGTGTGAAGGTTCCCCCTTTCCAACGCCGCCCGGCGGCGCTAGGCCAAGCACATGAGCACGATCCAAGCCCCCGATGACCGCCGCGCCCGGCGCAATGTGATGGTTCTGGTGGCAGCCCAGGCTATCCTGGGCGCCCAGATGCCGATGATCTTCACCATCGCGGGCCTTGCGGGCCAGTCGCTGGCGCCTGATCCGTGCTGGGCGACTCTGCCGATCTCGATGGCGGTGCTGGGTTCGATGCTGTCGGCGCAACCGATGTCGGCCATCATGCAACGATTTGGTCGCAGCGTCGGCTTTGCCCTTGGGGCGATGGCAGGCGCGACCGGGGCGGCGATCGGCGCCTGGGGCCTGATCCAGGGATCGTTTCCGGTCTTTGTCCTTGGTGCGCTGTTCACCGGGGTCTACATGTCGGGCCAGGGGTTCTATCGTTTTGCCGCGACCGACGCGGCTTCGGACGCCTACAAGCCGAAGGCAATCAGCTATGTGATGGCCGGGGGGCTCTTGTCGGCCATCGTCGGACCGCAACTGGTCAAGGTGACCGCCGAATCGATGGCGGTGCCGTTTCTGGGCACCTATCTGGCGGTCATCGCGCTGAATTTTGTCGGGGTCTGGCTGTTTGCGCTGCTCGATGCGCCGCGCCCTGCCGCGCCAGTTCCGGGTGCAGTCGCGGCGGGCCGGTCGCGCGGTCAGCTTCTGCGAGAGCCGGTGATCGCGGTGGCGATCATCTGCGCGACTGTCAGCTATGCGCTGATGAACCTCGTGATGACCTCGACTCCGCTCGCGGTGGTCGGCTGCGGGTTCGAGACCGGCCACGCCGCCGACATCGTCTCGGCCCATGTTCTGGCGATGTACGCGCCCTCGTTCTTTACCGGCCACATCATCGCACGCTTCGGGGTGGAAAAGGTGGTGGCGCTGGGCCTGCTGATCCTCGCCGCGTCCGGGGCAGTGGCCATGAGCGGGGTCGAACTGGAGCAGTTCTACATCGCGCTCATCTTGTTGGGGATCGGGTGGAACTTTGGCTTCATCGGCG
The DNA here is from genome assembly GCA_937927885.1 of uncultured Paracoccaceae bacterium. GTDB lineage: Bacteria > Pseudomonadota > Alphaproteobacteria > Rhodobacterales > Rhodobacteraceae > Pararhodobacter. Next base: position 3,002 of record CALEZJ010000020.1, read on the forward strand.
CGACCACGATGCTGGCCCGCGCGCATGGCCCGGCCGAACGGGGCCGCATCCAGGGCATCAACGATGCCATCGTGTTCGGCGGGGTCACCATGGCATCGCTCAGTTCAGGGCAACTGATGAACTGTTCCGGTTCTGACGTGCAGACGGGATGGCAATTGGTCAACCTGGCGATGCTGCCGTTCCTCGTTCTGGCGGGGGGCGCCCTGATCTGGCTGGCGTTCAGGCCGAAGACGGCCTGACCCGTCCACCCTTTGCCGCCGCGATTGGCAGAGTGACCAAAATCTTGCCTTTTCCCAGAGGCTTGACGGTATACGAACGGATGCAGTTTGCGCTCGCAGGATTCCTGTTGACGCCTGCGGGCTTTGCCCATAGCGTCCAGAGTCATAAGTCGGCCAGTCCGACAGGGAGAAAAAAATGTCGAAAGGGGTCCAGCTTGCGGGCCCCTTTCGCATTTTCGTGCGCGTCGTCGGGTGCGTCGGATTTTTCCCTGACTCGCGCGACACTTCGTGTTAGGTCCGGGGCGAGTTTGTTTACAGGAGGTCGCCATGACCCTTCGTTTCCCGCGTCTTGCCGGTGTCGCCCCCGTCGTCGGCCTCACCCTATGCCTTGGCGCGACCAGCCTTGCGGCACAGACCGAAACCCCCGCCCAGCAGGGGCCCTATGTGGCGCAGACGCACCGCGACTGGCAGGTCATCTGTAGCCCTCAGGGCGAGGGCCAACCCGAAGTCTGCGAAATGTACCAGCTTCTGGTCGATTCCAGTGCGTCCCCGATTGCCGAAATCAGCATCGCGGCGCTGCCGCTGGGTGCCGAATTTGCCGCTGGTGCCACGGTGACCACCCCTCTTGAAACCTTCCTGCCGACCGGACTCGGTTTTCGCATCGGGGAATCAGAAACCATGCGGATCGAACCTTTCCGGGTCTGCACCGTGGTGGGCTGCATGGTGCGCATGGGGTTGAGCCAAGATGAAGTCACCGCGATGAGGGCGGGCACCGCTGCGACGTTGACCATCGCGCCCTTCATCGCTGTGGATCAACCGATCGACATCACGGTCTCGCTTGCGGGCTTTACCGCCGCCTACGAGGATATCCAGACACGCTTTGCACTGGCCGCCGCCGCCGCGCGCACCGGTCAATGAGACCTGCAAGCCGCGCCGTCACGGCGCACCCAATCCGGAACCACAAGGTGCGCCTGAACGGCGCATCTTGGCTTTCAGGCCTTTCGCAGTGCAAGGCAGGCGTTCATCCCGCCAAAGCCGAAAGCGTTCGACAGCGCCACCTCGACCCCGGCCCGGCGCGCGACATTCGGGACAACGTCCAGCCCGCATTCCGGATCCGGCGCGCGCCAGCCAGCGGTCGGGGCGATGACCCCCTCGCCCAGAGCCAGCAGGACCGCCCACAGCTCGACGGCACCCGCCGCACCCAGAAGGTGCCCATGCATCGACTTCGTCGCCGAGACCGGCGGCGGATTCGGACCGAACACCGCGCGAATCGCCAGTGATTCCGACCGGTCATTGGCCGTGGTCCCGGTGCCATGGGCGTTGACATAGCCCACTGTGTCGGGCGGTAACCCAGCGTCCACCAGTGCCCCAGCCATGGCCCGACGCGCGCCCTCGGGGTCTGGCAGCACGATGTCGGCAGCGTCCGACGTCATGGCAAAGCCCACCACTTCGGCCAGGATCGGCGCGCCGCGACCGACCGCGCGATCCCTCTCCTCGAACACGAAGATCGCGGCGCCCTCGCCCTGCACCAATCCGTTGCGGCTGGCACAGAACGGGCGGCACCCATCGGGAGACAGGACCCGCAACCCCTCCCACGCCTTGATTCCGCCAAAGGACAGCGTCGCTTCGGCCCCGCCGGTCAGCATCACCGGCGCCGCCCCCGAGCGCACCATCTGGAACGCCAGCCCCATCGCGTGATTCGACGAGGCGCAAGCGGTAGAGACGGTGAACGAAGGGCCACGCAGACCGTGGTTCATCGCAAGATGCGCGGCGGCCGCATTCGGCATGAGTCGGGGAACGGTAAACGGATGCACACGGCTGCGACCTTCGGCATAGACAGCGCGATAGGCTTCGTCGGTGGTGGTACTGCCGCCGCCGCCGGTGCCCAGCACGACCCCCGCCTGAAACCCCTCGTCACTGCCCAGCACCAGAGCCGACTGCGTCACCGCCTGACGCGCCGCCACCACGGCGAATTGCACGGCGCGGTCATACAGCGCCTGCTCCTGACGGGTGAAATATGCGTCAGGCTGCCAGCCTCGCACCGGCGCGCCGATGCGGATCGACAGCCGGTCAAGATCGGGCAAATCCAGCGCGCCGATCGCCACCCGGCCTTCGGCCAGTGCCGCAAAAGTTCCCGGGACGTCCGACGCAAGCGGATTGACGCTGCCCGCCCCGGTGATGACGACACGGCGAAGAGCGGGGTTGCCGGTCAAGGCTCAGCCCTTTTGATTGCGCACCAGCGCCTCGATCGCCGCGCAAACCGCGCCGACACTGGAAAAAGCGCCCGCCCCCTCGTCAGGGCGGTTGGCGTTGAAAGGCACGCTGATGTCGAAACGTTCCTCGATGGCAAACAGCACCTCGGCCAGACCAAGGCTGTCGATGCCCAGATCGGCCAGTCGGGTCTCGGGCGTCAGGCTGCCCGCATCGCACAGCGCCTGCGAGGCGAGGATCTCGACCACACGCGCTTCGATCTCATTGCGCACGCCTGCCACCAGCCCGTCCATTGCGTCTCCCGCCGTTAGGCACCGCCCTGCTGGCCCTTGTCCAGCAAGGATTGCAGGGCCTTGCGAAGCTCGGCCACCTGGGTCACCAGCCGCGGCAGATGACGCTGCGCCTTGTAGAGTTCGACCTGTTGCTCCATGCGCACCGAGGGCGGACCCATCATCATCTTGCCCGCGGGCACGTTCGACGCAACCTTGGCCGCACCCGCCGCGACCACATCATCGCCCACCGTAATGTTGTCGGATACCGCGACCTGCCCGCCCAGCACCACGCGGTTGCCGATCCGGGTCGATCCCGCTACGCCGCACTGCCCGCACAACAGGCAATCCTCGCCGATAACCACGTTGTGGCCAACCTGCACCAGATTGTCCAGCTTGGTCCCCCGTCCCACACGCGTATCGCGCAATGTGCCGCGGTCGATTGTGGAACAGGCGCCGACCTCGACATCATCGCCGATGGTCACCCCGCCCAGAGAATGGATGCGTAGCCAGGATTGCGAGGCTCCGGTCGCCTCTGGCTCGTCGAGCTTGCCCAAGCTGGCGCGCGCCGCCTCGACACGCGAGGGGGCCTCGGTCACGAACGAGAAC
>CALEZJ010000021.1 GCA_937927885.1 uncultured Paracoccaceae bacterium
AGCGAAGGGTGATGGACCGCCGCGCGCCGGTGGATGTTGGTGATGTGCAATTCGATCGCCGGGCCGGGAAACATCGTCAGCGCGTCCATGATCGGGACCGAGGCAAAGGTCAGCCCGGCGGCGTTGAGGATGAGGGCAGCGGCCTCGGCCAGGCGGCAAAGCGTCAGGATTGCCCCTTGTGCCAGGGGATCGTCCAGCGTTCGAGCGCGTCAACAAGGGTCGAAAAGGCATAGCCCAGCAGGGCGATCACCAGAAATCCCACATACATCGTGTCGACCCAGAACACGGTCCAGGCCCACCAGATGCGATAGCCGATCCCCGAATCCGCGGTCGAGAATTCCACCGCAACCAGCAGGATCAGCGCGGTCCCCAGACAGATCCGAAGCCCGGTAAAGATGCCCGGCAACGCGCCGGGGAGAGCGACCGAGACATAGGTCTTCAACCGCGACGCGCGCAGGTTTCGCGCAACCTCGAAATAGATCCGGGGCGTCGCCAGGACACCGGCAAAGGTATTGATGCTCATCAGGAAAAAGACGTTGATGGCGATGGTGACATATTTCGATGTCTCGCCCATGCCGAAGATCAGCAGCAGCAGCGGCAACAGCGCGATCTTCGGGATCGGGAACAGCGCGGCGATCAGCGGGTTGAAGGCGTCGCGGATCGGCCGGAACAATCCCATGGCCAGCCCGACCAGCACGCCCGGAATGCCCCCCATGGCCAGCCCGATGCCGATGCGCTTCAGGCTGATCGCCAGATCGTTCCAGAACATCGCGGTCTGCGCCTGCGTCACCGCGGTGGTCAGGATGGTGGTGGGCGCGGGAAAGAAGGCGGTGTTGATCGCCCCGGTCCGCGCGGCGGCTTCCCAGGCCAGCAGCAGCACCAGGGGCGAAATCAACCCGAGGGGAACGCGCGAAAGGCCCCTGTGCCGTGGCTTGTCCGCGGCGATGGTGATGGTTCTGGCCATGGTTTTCCCCTCTCAGGCAGTGGCGCCGAGGCGTTGGCTTTCCTGCTGCCGGGCGGCTTCGACCTCGGTCCGCAGGGTTTCCCAAAGTTCAGCCGTCATCGCCGCGACTTCGGCCGTGCGGCGCAGCGCGATGGAATCGCGGGGGCGGGGCAGCGTGATCTCCATGTTGCGGATGAACCGGCCGGGGGCCGAACTCATCACAACGACCCGGTCACCCAGCAGCACCGCTTCGTCGAGCCCATGCGTGATGAACACCACGGTCGAGCGGAATTCTTCCCACAACGACGCAAGTTCCTGCTGCATCAGAAGCTTGTTCTGCTCGTCCAGCGCGGCAAAGGGCTCGTCCATCAGCAGGATCTCGGGATTCGTGGCAAAGGCGCGGGCGATGGACAGCCGCTGCTTCATCCCGCCGGACAACTGGCCGGGGCGAAAGTCGCGAAAGGAATACAGTCCGGTCTTGTGCAGGAAATACTCCACCCGCTCGCGGCTTTCCGCGCCGCGCCAGGTGCCCGACGCCTGCAAACCATAGGCGGCGTTCTGCGCCACGGTCAGCCAGGGAAAGACCGATTCCTGCTGAAAGATCATTGCGGTCAGGGGGCGCGCGGGATCGTCGTGCCGCATCCGGATCGCCCCCGCCGTCGGGGTTTCCAACCCGGCCATCATGCGGATCAACGTGGACTTGCCGCATCCGGACGGGCCGACGATGCACAGGAACTCGCCCTGTCGAACACTCAGGTCCACCCCGTCGATGGCCCGGAACCCGCGAACCGGGTCGCCAAATACCTTGGCGACCCCTTCGACGGCGATTTTCGCGGCGACGTCCATCACCGCGCGATCGCCTGTTGCAGCAACCCGGTGTTGACGAAATTCGCCAGTTCGGGGGGCTGCGGAATCAGGCCGGCGGCGATCAGCGTCTCCATCTGCCAACGCAGACCAAAGTCACCGTCCACATTGACGCTCAGCGATTCCGAGGCCGTGCCCAGGGCGATGCGTTCATAGACGCCGGGATCCCGGGCGGGGACATGCGCATGGTAGATCGCGGCAATCTCGGCGCGGCCTTCGGGTGTCGTCAGGGCCTCGCGGATCCAGGAATTGGTCCGGTGATAGGCACGCAGGAACCGCACCGCCAGATCGGGGTCCTGCATCATGCGGTCGGCAAAGACGACAAAGGCCTGCGACGTGCCCGGCATCACTTCCGAGGCGCGCACCAGCACGCTGCCGCTGCCCGCCTCGACGACCATCGACAGGAACGGCTCCAGCATGATTGCGGCGTCGATGGCGCCATTGGTCAGCGCGGGAACCATGTCGGGTGCAGGCATCGCCACCATTGACACCTGCTCCCGGTCAAGACCGGACTGACGCAGGTATTCGTTGACGATCATGTCCAGGATCTGTCCCGGCGCCGTGACGGCGATGGTGCGCCCCGCCAGATCGGCACCGGTTTCGATCCCGCTGCCCGCCCGCACGACCAGCGCGGTCGGATCACCGCCCGGCGCGTCCGGTTCGATGGTCAGTCCCTCTGCAACGATGGTGAACCCCGCGCCGCGCGCCATGGCGTTGAACAACGCCGCCCCCGAGGAAGTCACCGCCACATCGACCTGCCCGGTGGCGACCGCCGGGGCGATTTCGGACCCCGACCGGAAGAACACCGACTCCAGCGTGATCCCTTCCTCGGCAAAGACCCCCTTGTCCATGCCGACAAACACCTGCATCGGCACCCGTAGGCTGCCGAATTGCAGGGTGTCCTGCGCGGCGGCGCTCCAGCCCAGGGTCGTCAGGACCAGGGTCAAGGCCAAAGAACGAAATCGCATGGTAGTCCTCCCTTTCTGTGACGGAACCTGTCCGTCGGATCACATCGGATTGCGGCCGATGAAGAACGCGCGCAGCGGCTCCATCGACGGGTTCAGCCCCGCGTCGACCTGAGCCTTGCGCAGCGCCAGCATCTGGGCGTCATGGATGCGCTGCGTCGGCATGCGCAGCGGCCCGCCGTTGTAGCCCTGCAACCAGCCCTGGTATTTCCAGACATAGCGGTTGATGAAATGCCCGCCGTGCATCTGCTGGGCGATCATGCCCTTGACCTTGCGCGCCGTGTGCATGCGCCAATAGATCTCGGTCGCGGCGTCGAACTTGCCTTCGCGCAGCAGGGTGAACACCTGCGGAATCAGCGGACCCCAGAATTCGTGATCCGACGTGGCCGACAACTGAATCGGCATCAACTGGGCCAGCGGGATCAACTCGCCCTCGATGGGCATCGAGATGACGACCTCGTCACCGAACAGGCGCTGGCACTCGATCACGCTCTGGATCGACGGAAACCCGCCCTCGGCCTTGATCGCGGCGATGTTGGGGCAGGCGTCGATCAGGCGGCGGATCAGGCGCGCCGGAATGTCCGAGGGGTGAATGCGCGGTGAAAATCCCCAAAGGAACATCGGGAACAGCATCACGGCGAGGTTCGTCGCGTCACACAGCGCCTTGGTATAGTCAAAGATCTCGTCCTCGGTTTCCGGATAGAAGGCAGGCGGATAGGACAGCAGCACGAATTCCGCCCCCGCGGCCTCGGCGCGCTGGATCGCCTCGATGTTCTCGGCCAGCGTGTTCCAGCTGGCGTGATGCGTAACCACCAGCCTGTCGCCTGCCTCGGCCTTCATGATGCGGATCATCTCGATGTATTCGGGCAAGGTGATTGCCACCTCGCTCACCGCCAGCGACCCGATGAACCCGTGTTCGACGGCCAGGCGCGTGTCATGGCGGATCGCGGTTTCGTTCAGCCGCGTCAGGTCGTTCGAAAAGGACGGGATGGTGCAATTGACCACGCCGACCAGGGTCTGCCGCGCCCAGGCACGGGCTTCGTTGCGTGTATAGCGTGCCATTCGATTACCCCAGCAAGGTTTCACCCGCGCCGTTCCAGGCGAGGTATTTCTGTTCCAGATACTCGTCGATGCCATAGACCGACCCCTCGCGGCCGATCCCGGACTGCTTGATGCCGCCAAAGGGGGCGACCTCGTTTGAAATCAGGCCGGTATTGATCCCCACCATGCCCGCTTCGATCGCCGCGCCGACCCGCCAGAGGCGCGCCGCATCGCGCGAAAAGAGATAGGCCGCCAACCCGTACTCCGTGGCATTGGCCAGGGCGACGGCTTCGGCCTCGGCCTCGAACCGGATGACCGGGGCAACGGGACCAAAGGTTTCCTCGGCGGTGATGCGCATGGATTGCGTGACATCGGCCAGAACCGTGGGCTGAAAGAACAGCGGCCCGCGATTGTGCGAGGCCCCGCCGCAGACCACCCGCGCGCCCTGCGCCACGGCGTCGGCAATGTGCTCGCGCACCTTGTCGACCGCGGCGGGGTCGATCAGGGGGCCTTGCTGCACGCCCTCCTCGAACCCGTCGCCGACCTTCAGCGCCCGCACCTTTTCGGCCAGTCGCGCGACAAAGGCGTCATGGATGCCCGCCTGCACATAGGCGCGGTTGGCGCTGATGCAGGCCTGCCCGGTGTTGCGATACTTGGTGGCGATATAGCCATCGACCGCGACCTCCAGATCTGCATCGTCAAAGACGAGCAGCGGCGCGTTGCCACCCAGTTCCATCGAGACCTTCTTCACCGTCGCCGCGGTTTGCGCCAGCAGCAGGCGCCCGACCTCGGTCGAACCGGTAAAGGTCAGCTTGCGGATCACGGGGTTGGTGGCCAGTTCGGTGCCAACCACCCCCGCACGACCCAGAACCACGCTGAACACCCCGTCCGGCAGACCCGCGCGCTGCGCCAGTTCGGCCAAGGCCAGCGCGGTCAGCGGCGTCTGGCTCGCGGGCTTCACCACCATGGTGCACCCTGCCGCCAGCGCCGGCGCGGCCTTTCGCGTGATCATGGCGGCGGGAAAGTTCCACGGCGTGATCGCGGCGCAAACGCCGACGGGCTCCTTCAGCACCACGATCCGCCGCCCCGCCTCCGGCGCGGCCATCACATCGCCCTTGATGCGCTTGGCCTCCTCGGCGAACCATTCCACAAAGGACGCGGCATAGGCCACTTCTCCCCGCGCCTCGGCCAGCGGCTTGCCTTCCTCCAGCACGATCAGCCGCGCAAGGTCCTCGGCATGCCGGGTGATCAGGTCGAACCAGCGGCGCAGCACGATCGCCCGCGCCTTTGGCGGACGGTGGCGCCAGTCGCGTTGGGCGACGGCGGCGGCGCCAATGGCATCCCGCACCTGCGCGGCGTCAAGGCGGGGCAGCACGGCCAGAACCTGCCCGTCGGCCGGGTTGACCAGCGGCGCCGCGCCATCCTTGCCCTGCGTGATCCACTGCCCGGCGACAAACGCGCCGCAGCGCCAGAGGCCGGGGTCATCCAGTCGGCTCTGTGGGGCGGATGCGGTCATTTCAACACCGGCCGAATGGTGTCGGGCAGGATCTGTCCCAGTCCCAGCGCCGCCGCGCGGTGAAAGCACATGGCCGCAACGGCCAGATCCTGAAGCGCCGCACCGACCGATTTGTAGACGGCAATCTGCGCCGGGTCGCTGCGCCCCGGGTGGCGCCCGCCGATCAGGTCGCTCAAGGGCACGATGCGATCCGCCAGATCCAGCCCCGCCGCCCGGGCCGCGATCAGGTCGCCCGTGTCATGCGCGACCTCGTCGGGCATGTCGGCGACGATCAGCGCGGCGCGCTCCAGTGTCCTTGGGTCCAGTTCGCGCTGTTCAGGCAGGGTCGACCCGATCGAGGCCACCACCGCACCCGGCGCCAGCCAGTCGCCATGAAACAGGGGCTGTTCGTTGCGGGCGCGGGCGGCACAGATCAGCGCCTCGGCCCCGCCTTGCAGCACGGCGCGGGCGCTGTCCTGCGGTCGGATCGACAGTCCCAGATCGGCCATGTCCCGGACAAAGGCCGCGCGGCTGTCGGGGTTTGGGCTGAAGACATCGACCGAGGCGAGCGGCCGCACCGCCGCCAGCGCCCGCAGATGGTTGCGGGCCTCGAACCCGGTGCCCAGCAGGCCCAGCCGGATCGGGCCCGGCGCGCACAACGCGTCCAGCGCCAGCGCCGTGGTCGCCGCGGTTCGAAAGCCGGTGATCGCATTCCCGTCGAGCAGCGCGCGCAGTTCCACGCTCTCCTGATCGAACAGCGGGATCAGATAGCTGGCGCGGCGGTTGCGGATATTCGCCGCAATCATCTTAGCCCCCATCAATCCGCCATCGGGTGCGATGCCGGTCAGGGTGCGCAGCCACAGGCCCTTGCCGCGCGCCATGCTGCGCGGGGGAAACATCGCCGTGTCAACCGACCCGCCATAGGCCGCGCGCAGGGCCGCGATGGCCTCCGCCCAGTCAAAGGCGGATTGCACGGCATCGCTGCCCAGAAACAGCGTCGGTTGGCCAGGCTCGGCCAGACTCTCGGCCATCTTGCGTCCTCGCATCAATTCCCCCATTTGGAGGCCTGTTAATGGTAAGATTGATGCGTGTCAATATGGCTAAAGATGCGCTTGAGCGGCCAGCGGGCAAAGGCTACAACCGCAGCAAAGGAGAATGGCGGTGGCGGATGATCTTGCCCGTTTGCGGGCCCATATCGCGGAATGCACCGCGCGCGGCGAAGAGCAGCTCGCGCCCGAGCCGCGTCTGGCCGAGGAAATCGGCGTGTCGCGCGGGCGGTTGCGCACCCTGCTCAAGCGGCTGGAGGACGAGGGGCTTATCTGGCGCCATGTCGGCAAGGGAACCTTCATCGGCCAGCGCGACCTCAGCGCACAGACACCGGGCTGGGCGGCCGACATCAGCCTCGGCGACATCATGGCCGCGCGTCAGGTGCTCGAACCACAGCTCGCCGCGCAGGCCGCCATCGCCGCGCGCCCCGCCGACCTTGCCGCGATGGAACGTTGCCTGGCCGACATGGAGGCGTCGCAATCCTATGCGCAATGGAAACTGCTGGACGAGCGCCTGCACCGGCTGATCGCCGAGGCGACGCGCAACGATCTGCTTCTGGTGCTCTATGACACGCTGCGCCGACAGGGGCGCGCCGGGCTCGATACGCGGCTGGGGGCGGTGTTCGGGCAGGAAAACGCGCCCAGTGCCACCAATGCCCAGCACCGCGCCATCCTCGATGCCGTCTCCTCGGGCGATCCGGCCATGGCCGAACGGGCCATGCGCGACCATCTTTCGGCGGTGCGGGCAAAACTGTTCGGCCTGCGGTGATCCGGGCGCGACCGGGCAACAGGCAGACCGGACGACCTCATCCCCTCGGGCCGGACCGCGCTAGGTGGCCTTGGCCAGCGCCTCGGCCTCTTCGGCCAGGATCGCCTTCCATTCGGCGATTCGCGCGGCGTCGGCGGTAGGGGCCGGGGCAGCGATCGACAGCGCGAAGCTGGGCGTTTCGGTGCTGCTGCGCACCACCAGCCCCAACCCGTAGACCGAGGCATAGGCCCGGCCGTGGCTTTCGGCAAATCCCTCGGCGCGGGTCTGCGCCACCGAGGCCCGGATACTCTCCACGCTGAGATTGTGATAGCGCGCAAGCTCGGGCGCGATGGACACCAGCACCCGTTCGACCGCCGGATCCCCCAGCGCCGCCAGCAGAGCAGTGGCTCCGGCCCCGACGCCCAGAAACCGGCGCTGGCCGACCTCGACCGGAATCGCACGGATCACCGCACGCCCTTCGGCCCGGTGGACGCAGACCGCCTCGATGCCGGACCGGCGCATGACATAGGTTGTGACATTGCTGCGCGCGGCGATGCGGTCCGCCGCTGCCGACAGCGGCACCAGACCCAGCGCGCGGTCGGTAACGGCAAGGCCCAGCTCGTAGCTGAGCAGCCCGATCTCGTACCGTCTGGAGACCGGGTCATAGGCCGCCAGCCCTTCATCGGTCAGGCATTTCAGGATCCGGTGCGCGGTCGAGCGTGACAGCCCCAGCGATTCCGAAATGTCGCGCAGCGTGGCGGCCCCGGTATCGCTGGCCTGCGCGATGCGGCGCAGCATCTCGGCCGCGCGCCGGATTGCCTGGGTTCCGTCCTGTGTCACGTCCTGTCGCCCCCGCCTGCGTGGGTTCGTTCTGGCATGCCCTGCGGCCTGCGGCAATCACCTGCCAGCAGCGATGCGGCGCAGGTCGGGCTTTTGCACCTTGCCGATGGCGTTCATCGGCAGCGCCTCGATCAGGCGCAGATCCTCGGGGAATTTCTGCCGCGCCAGCCCCTCGGCCTCCAGATGCGCGCGCATCGCCGCCAGATCGAACCGGGCTCCGGGCGCGGGCACGACAAAGGCCACCACCATCTCGCCGCGCTCGGGATCGGGCCTGCCGACCACGGCACAGGCGGCCACGGCGGGATGGCGGGTCAGGGCGCTTTCGATTTCCAGTGGCGCGATGTTCTCGCCCTTGCGGATGATGATGTCCTTCTTGCGTCCCGTTATGACCAGAAAGCGCTCCTCTACCTGCACGCCCAGATCGCCGGTCAGGAAATAGCCGTCCGGGGTGAAGGCGGCCGGATCGTCGGCAGGGTCCAGATAGCCCGCCAGCATCTGCGGCGCCTGCGCGGCGATTTCACCCTCGATCAGCCGCAGCATGCAGCGGATCTCGCCGTCGGTATCGGGATGGGCCTCGGCCTCGGCGCGGGTCCGCAGCCCGGGGCAGATCAGCGGCACCTCGGACGACCCATAGGCGCGCGACACCACCGCATGCGGAAACTGCGCCAACCCCCGGCGCACCAGATCCGCGGGCACGCTGGCCCCACCGCAGACAAAGCGGCGCAGCGTGGGCAGCGACGAGCCGACCCGGGCTGCCGCCTCGATCAGCCCTTGCAGAAAGGGGGTGGCCCCGGCGATGAAGGTCAGACCCTCGGCGTCGATCAGGGACACGGCACGGGCAGGGTCCCAGGCGTCGTCCAGCCGCGCAATGCAGCCCGTGGCCCATGGGAATTCAAAGGCATACAGCATCCCGCCGATATGCGCGACCGGCGAGGGCACATGCAGCCGGTCCTCGCCGCCAATGGACCAGAAGACCGCCATGTCGCGGATCAGCGCGTCCATCCCGTCATGGGTGTGGATCACGCCCTTCGGTTTTCCCGTGCTGCCCGAGGTGAAGATGATCAGCTTGGCATCGTCGCCCGGCGCGGGATCGGGGGTGCCGGGGGGATGGGCCAGCAGGGCTTCGAAATCCCCGTCCCGGCGCACCGCGATCACATGCGCGGGTTGCGTGGTCAGGCTGGCGACCAGCGCCGGATGATCGGTTCCCCGCCACTGGCCGGGGATGAACAGCGCCTCGACACCGCAAGCGGGCAGGATGTGGTCCAGTTCCGCGCGCCGAAGGATGGGCAACAGCGGCACGATGCGCCAGCCGAACAGCGCCGAGGCCAGGTTGATGACGCAGGCCTCCCACCAGTTCGGCAATTGAAACGCCACCACCGACCCGCGCCGCAGACCGCGTGCCTGCATCGCCCCACCCAGCGACAGCGCCATGTCCAGCATCTGGCGGCGGCTGAAGGCCCGGCGGCCGTCGGTGACCAGGATCCGCTCCGGCTGGGCGGCCGTCGCGCCAAGTGCGGTTGCGGCCAGACCGGGGCCGGGCGGCGGGGCTTTGCGCTGGCCGCGCAACTGGGCCATGCGGGCGTCGATGGGCGTCATGCGCGATCCTTGCGGGCGCGCAGTGCCGCGACACGGTCCCGATGCGCCAGTGTGCGCACCGACAGCGATTCATAGGCCAGACCCGGGTCCAGCAGCGCATGGGCGAGACGCTTCAGTTCCAGATTGACCGTCACCTTGGTCCAGCGGATTGCCTCGGTCGCACCCGACAGCAGACGGTCGCAAAAGGCATCGACGCGGGCATCCAGCTCGGCGTCCTTCACCGCGTGGTTGATCAGGCCGATGGCCTCGGCGCGCGTCGCACTCAGCAACTCGCCGGTCATCAGCAATTCCTTGGCGCGTGCAAAGCCTACCAGTTGCGGCCAGATCACCGCACCGCCGTCGCCCGCCACCAGACCCACCGCGACATGCGGATCGCCGATCCGCGCGCTCTCGGCGGCAAAGACCACGTCGCAAAACAGCGCCAGCGTGCAGCCCAGACCCACGGCATGACCATTGACCCGCGCGATCACCGGCTTTTCGATCTCCAGCAGCGCAAAGATCAGCAGCTTTGCATCGCGCACCTCGATGTCGAACAGCGCGGGATCGGCGATCACCCGCTCCATCTGCTCCAGATCGCCACCTGCGGAAAACGCCCGCCCCTCGCCGGTCAGCAGCACCAGATCCGATCCCGCGTCCCGCGCGGCAAAGGCAAAGGCGTCGATCAGTTCCTGATGCAGGCGGGTGTTGACGGCATTCAGCACGTCAGGCCGGTTCAGCGCGACGGTCAGTCGCCGTCCCTGACGGGTCAGGCGCAACGTTTCGAAGGTGGGAACCTCGCTCATGCCATTCCCCAGCGATGATCGGCAAAGGCGCGCATCTGGCCTGCGGCCCCACCGCCGACCGAACGCAGCATCTTGGCGCGATAGGTGAAGCGGTGCAAGGGATGTTCAAGGGTAAGCCCCATCGCGCCCATGAACTGGTGCAGGTCGTAAAGCATCTGCCCGGCGGCACGTTGCGCCTGACCCAGCGCCAGAAGGGTGTCGGTGGCGGCGCCGGTCGCTGCGGCCTTCAGCACCAGCCAGCGCGCCGCGTCCATCTGCACCGCACCCGCAGCCAGCCGATGCTGAACGCCCTGAAACGCCCCCAACGGTCTGCCGAATTGCTGGCGGTCGCGCACATGGGCCAGAACGGTCTCCAGCCCCCCTGTCAGCGACCCGACCAGTTCCGCCGCCTGTCCAAGCTGCCAGAGCGTCCGCGCCCGCACCGCGTCGGCGCCGGTTTCGTGCCAGTCCAGCCGCGCCGGATCGATGGCGCCGACGGGCCATGCAAAGATCGTCTCGCCGGGGATCGCCGCACCCTCGGGCAGGCGGGCGGCGCGCAGGGTCTCGCCCAGCCACAGCACCGCGCGCGCCTGCGGCGCAAACCGCACCACGCCCGGATTCCCGTCGATCACCGCCAACGGGCGGGGCAGGTCCACCCCCAGAAGCGGCCTGAGCAGCGCCGAGGCCGCGCCCTCGACCGCGACCGGCCGCGCTGCAAGGCGCATCACCAGTTCGACCGCCGCGACCGCGCCCAGCGTCGGTTCGCGGGCAGCCTCGAAGAACCCGTTCTGGTCCAGCATCGCATCCAGCGCCGTGCCGTACTCCCAGCGCCCCCAGCCCGGCACCGCCCGGAACCCGGACACCGAATCCGCCAGAATCGCATCCAACGCGGCAACGAACAGCGCCTGATCCTCGGTATGGGCAAGCCGCATCGCTCAGGCCCCTTTCGGCAGCGAAAGGCGGCGCTGCGCCACCAGATTGAGCTGGATCTCGGCCGCACCCGCCGCGATGCCGGTGACGATGGCGCGTTCGTGGTGGGCCAGAAAGGCCGGATGACGGTCGCCATGGTAACAATCGGGCAGGAAGTCCATGCCGAAATCGTTCACCGCATGGTCGGCGGCGATCACCGCCAGCCGGGCGGTGGCGGCCTCGGCCGTCAGGCCACGCGCCCGCGCGTCGATCACCGCATAGACCAGCATCCGCGCGGCCTCGCAGGCCAGCGCGGCCTCGGCGGCGCGCAGTCGGGTGACCGGATCGCCAAAGGCCCCGCGTTCGGTCAGCAGTGCCACCATCTCGTCCAGCACCTGCTGGGCCAGCGCATAACGCGGAATGCCCACCCGTTCCTGCGCCAGCGCGGCGGAAATGATCGTCCAGCCCTGCCCCTCGTCGCCCAGCCGGGCGCTGGAGGGGACGCGCACATCGGTCAGGAACACTTCATGGATGTCGCCATGCCCGATCAGGCTGGGGATCGCGCGCACCTCGATCCCCGGCGTGTCCATCGGCACCAGAAAGATGGCGATGGCGGTCTTGCCAACGCCCTCGGTGCCAACGCGCGCCAGCAGGAAACAGGTCTCGGCCAGGGCGGCGTACGAGGTCCAGATCTTCTGGCCGTTGATGACATAGCTGTCCCCGTCGCGCACGGCACGGGTGCGCAGGCTGGCCAGGTCGGACCCGGCACCCGGTTCGGAAAATCCCTGACACCAGACCGCACGCCCCTGCGCCATGGGCGGCAGATAGCGCGCCTTTTGCGCCTCGGTGCCGAATTGCATCAACACCGGCCCGATCCAGTTGACGTTCATGTATTGCGGTCCACGGGGTTCACCGGCCGCCCACATCTCCTCGCCCAGGATGAAGTGTTCCCAGACCGTTCCGCCACCGCCGCCCCATTCGCGCGGCCAATGCGGCACCAGCAACCCCTCGGCGGCCAGCTTCGGGCAGAAGACGCGGCTGAAATCGGTCTGCTGGCGCGAGCCGGGACCATGGCGCGCGATGCTGCGCCAGTCTCCGGGCAGTTCCCGCTCCAGGAAGGCGCGGACACGCTCGCGGTAGGTGGCGTCCTGCGCTGTCCAGCCAAAATCCATCACGCTTCCCGCTATCTGAGACAGTAACACCCTGCCTTTAGTTTTGTCGCGGCCCGGTTTCGCTGTCAATCGGAAAGATATTGACCATAAGTGGGACAAATGGCTAGATGGCTGGGGAATTTTCGGGCCGGGCACTGATAATGCATGTTCCACAATATGGAATAATCTACTCATGAACCTGACGCCGACGGCAGACGACGACGCCTTTCGCCTGCGCGCGCGCGACTGGCTGAAGGCGCATGT
>CALEZJ010000022.1 GCA_937927885.1 uncultured Paracoccaceae bacterium
GCGCGGACAGCCGCAGCCAGATCCCGTCCGCCGCGCGCACGGTCAGTTGCGCGACGGGCCGGGGCGTGCGGCCTTCGACCGGGGTCAGTCGGCAGGCACGGGCGACCAGCGCCAGCATCAGCGGCCCTTCGACCATGGCAAAGCCCGCACCGGGGCAGACCCGCGGCCCGGCCGAAAACGGCAGGAAGCCATCGCGCGCTGCCGCCCGCCCCTCGGGCGTTTGCCAGCGGGCGGGGCAAAAGGCGTCGGGGTCCGACCACAGCGCCTGATGGCGGCCCAGGTGCCAGGGGCTGACCACGACCTGCGCCCCCTTTTCCACCTGCCGCCCGCGAAACTGGTGCGGACAGGCCGCCTCGCGCACCATCATCGGCACCGGCGGGTATAGCCGCAGCGCCTCGCGGAAGGTGTCGCGCGCCAGCTTCAGGCGGCTGACGGCGGAAAAGTCGGGCGTGGCCAGGTCCCGGGCCGCCTCTCCGGCCAGCGCGTCTTGCAGCGCGGGGTCGAGCGCGAGCAGGTAAAGCGCCCATCCCAGCGCCGAGGCCGAGGTTTCATGGCCGGCCAGAAAGAACACCGCCATCTGGTCCAGCACTTCGGCGTCGTCGAAATAGCGCCCGTCCACGGGATCGGGCGTGGTCATGATCTTGGTCGCCAGATCGTCCGGCGCATTGCCTGCGGCAATTGCCGCGCGCCGCGTGGCGATCAACGCGCGGGTCAGCGCGCGGATGCGCCCGGCCTCGCGCAAGGTGCCCCGCCGGTGCAGCCGCGGAAACCAGCGCGGCAGCGGCAGGAAGGCCGCGAGGTTCAGCAGCGGTTGCGTCGCCTGAAAGGCGCGAAAGCTGCGATAGACGGCACTGGCGGTCTCGTCCTCGATCGGCACCGAAAACAGCGTGCGAAAGATCGCGTCGGCGGTCGCGTGGCTCATCTCGGGTTCGACGTCGACGGGGCTGCCATCGGCAAGCGCCGTCAGCCGCGCCACCATCGCCTGCGCCGCCGCCAGGATCGCCGGAAAGGTATCGCGCAGCCGCCCCCCTTCAAACGCCGGGTCGATGATGCGCCGCTGGCGCTCCCAAAGCGGCCCGTTCGACAGGAACACGCCCTGCCCCAGCAAGGGCTCCAGCCCCGCCGCCATGCGCGGCGATTTCGGGAAATCCCGCGGCGATTCGTGCAGGACACGGCGCAGCAGCGCGGGGTCGTTGACCAGAAACGTGTGCAGGAAGGGCAGCTTCAGTTCCGCCATCTTGGCGCGGTAAAGCCGGTCCGGATTGGCCGACAGGATATCGCGGCGAAACGCCCGAAGATAGCGCCAGAAGGCAAAGCGCCCCGGGCGCGAGGCCGGTTTGGGCGGGATGATCACGGCAGGCTCCGGTGTGGGGAAAACACCCGCCGCTCGGTCTGCGGCGAGGGTTTGCGCGTCGCAAAGCGTTCAGCCAGCGTCAGCGGCCCGGCGGTGATCTGGAAATAATCATAGTCGCGCGGCCGGTCGAACGCGGCCAGATACTGGATATGCAGCCGGAAGAACTGCCGCCGGATCGCGCGCCATTTCGCCGGGCTCAGCGTGTCGGAAAACGCCGCCGAAAAGACCAGCGGCTGGTGCGCATCCGGCGGGGCCACGCCGCAGATCGCCGGCGGGTCGGTCAGCCAGAAACACACGCCGTCGCCCTTGGCGCTGACATCGACCCAGGTGACGGCACGGCTGGCGGCCAGTTGCGCCAGATCCCCGCGCAGGCGTTCCGCCCTAGGCAGAAAGGCCTGCATCGGGATCGCCTGCCCCAGCGTCAACAGCGAAAGGCGCGCGCCCGCAGGCAGCCCGCGCCGCTCGACCGCGGCGGCCAGCATGACGGCCAGCGCCGCGCCCGAGGAATGGCCGACCAGCAGCACCTCGTCGGTGCCGGGTTCGGCCAGGGCCCCGGCGATCTCGTCGGCAAAGCCGTCCAGCCTGCGCGTCAGCGCCGGGGCCAGCGCGCCATCATGGGCGGCGACCTGCGCGAAATCGTAAAGCAGGTAATAGGCGAAGAACCTGGTATCCAGCCTGCGGAACAGTTGCATCAGCCCCGCCAGCACCGCCGCCCCGGCCAGCGCCGCCAGCCAGCCCGGCAGGACCTGCGCCAGCCCCCAGCCCACCAGCACCCCCGCGCCAAGCGCCAGCAAAAGCTGCACCGTCAGCATCGCCACCGGCCAGGCCCCGGCCAGCATCGGCCCGGGCCTGAGCCGGATCATCGCCCTCAGCGCCCCGGTGGCGACAAAGGTCCAGAGGGTACGCAGCATCAGCAGATAGGTCGCCACCACCCCGCGCCGCATCGACGCCTGCACGAGGTCGGACCAGACCAGCACCTTGACGCGCGCCTCGGACTCTACACCACCAATGCGGGTGGCGACGCGCCACACATAGCCGCCGCTGCCGGGGGCCTCGGCCTGCAAGGTCAGCGCATACCCCGAGATCGCGGCCTGCGCGGCGCCCTCCTTGCGATAGAACTCGCGGTAACGGCGCGGCGGGAACGGGTCGTAGCCGGGCACATAAAAGACCCGTCGCCGAAAGATCCTGTCGGGAGCCTGCATGCCTGCCTCGCCGGTTTTGTCCTCAGGCTAGTGCATTGTCGCCAAGGGGGGAACCCCCGGACCCCGCGCATCGCCGGGCAGAGCGGATTGACCTTGTCCCGGGGCTGGGCGAACGTGGCGCCGCAGCCAAAGGGGGAATGGCATGGCCAAGGCACGGAACATCCTGTTCATCATGTTCGATCAACTGCGGTGGGATTACCTGTCCTGCTACGGCCATCCCGCCCTGCCGACGCCGCATATCGACCGGCTGGCGGCAAAGGGCGTGCGGTTCACCAACGCGCGCATCCAGTCGCCGCTCTGCGGTCCCTCGCGGATGAGCACCTACACCGGGCGCTATGTGCATTCGCATGGCGCGGTCTGGAACAACACGCCCTTGAAGGTGGGCGAGATGACACTGGGCGACCATCTGCGCGCGCAGGGCATGGAGGCCTGGCTGGTCGGCAAGACCCATATGAAGGCCGATGCCGAGGGCATGCGCCGACTGGGGCTCGAGCCCGACAGCGTCATCGGCGCGCGGCTGTCGGAATGCGGCTTTGACGTGTTCGAGCGCGACGACGGCATGCGCCCCGAAGGGCCAAAGGGCCGCTATGATGAACGCGGCGCGCTGGTCTATAACGACTATCTGCGCGCCAAGGGCTATGCGGGCGACAACCCCTGGCACGATTACGCCAACTCGGGCCGCGACGACGACGGCAATGTGCTGTCGGGCTGGTTCCTGTCGAACTCGGACCATCAGGCGAATATCGCCGAGGAGGACAGCGAAACCCCCTACATGATGCGCCGGGGGATGGAGTTCATCGCTTCGCGCGGCGAGACCCCTTGGCTGTGCCACCTGTCGCTGATCAAGCCGCACTGGCCCTATATCGTGCCCGCCCCCTATCACGACATGTTCGGCCCGCAGGATTTCCTGCCGCTGGTGCGCGCCGAGGTGGACACCGACCACCCGGTGATGCGCGGCTTCATGCAGGCCCCGGTGGCAAAGGCCTTTGCCATCCCCGAGGTGCGCGAAAAGGTGCTGCGCGCCTATATGGGCCTCATCAAGCAGATCGACGACCAGATGGGTGTCCTGCTGGACTGGCTTCAGGCCCAGGGCCGCATGGACGACACGATGATCGTGCTGACCTCGGACCATGGCGATTATCTGGGCGATCACGGGATGGGGGAAAAGATGTTCTTCCACGATTGCTCGGTCAAGGTGCCGCTGATCGTCTATGACCCCTCGCCCGAGGCCGATTCCACGCGCGGCACTGTCAGCGATGCGCTGGTCGAGCAGATCGACCTCGTGCCGACCTTTGTCGAGGTGGCGGGCGGCGCGCCGGGCGCGCTGGACCACATCCTCGAAGGGCATTCGCTGCGGCCCCTGATCCACGGACAGGCCGATGCCCTGCCCCGCGACCGGGTCATCTGCGAATACGACTGGTCGCATACGCCGCTGGCCGACAGGATGGGACTGCACCCGTCGCAGGCGCGCATGATGATGGTGGCGGATCGGCGCTGGAAGCTGATCCATTTCGAGAACGGCGCGCGGCCGGTGCTGTATGATCTGGAAAACGACCCGCAAGAGCTGGTCGATCTGGGCGCCAGCCCGGATCACGCCGGGGTTGTGGCGGCGATGTATGACAAGCTGAACGCCTGGGCGCGCCGCCAGTCGCAGCGGCAGACGAAATCGAACGCGGCCATCGTCGCGGGACGCCGCGCGATGGGCGGCGTCGGCGTGTTCATCGGCGTGGTCGCCCCCGGCCAGATGCCGCCCGAGGAAGAGGCCTGGTATCTGGGCCGCAAGGCCCCGGAC
The DNA here is from genome assembly GCA_937927885.1 of uncultured Paracoccaceae bacterium. Classification (GTDB taxonomy): domain Bacteria; phylum Pseudomonadota; class Alphaproteobacteria; order Rhodobacterales; family Rhodobacteraceae; genus Pararhodobacter. Next base: position 4,349 of record CALEZJ010000022.1, read on the forward strand.
ATGCGCCGGGGACCCGGGGGGTGATCGCCTCCGACCCCTCCCCGCCCCCCATCTGCCCTTGGATTACCCCGTGGCGCGGCTGGGGGGGGCGTCTCGGGAACGCTCCTGAGCGGCGTCCACGCCCTCTTCCCCTTCATCTGTCCTTGAATATCCCGGGGGCTAGATTTGGCGTAGCCAAAGACGGGGTCGACCATTGTGCGCCATTGGTGCAAGCACAATGGGCGACGCGCCCCCCCCCTTCCTCGATTCACCCCCAGACCGGCACGCTCACAGGCACTTTCCCTGCCCGGGCCGCAGGGTCAATCCGCCAGCAGGATCACGTCCGAGGCGGCAAAGCTGACCTCGGTCTCGGTGCCGACGGCCGGCGGGGGCGTGTCGGCGCGGTTGAACGTGTCCAGCGACAGCGTCCCGCCCCCGGCCTCGACCCGCAGGCGGATCACCGAGCCGAGGAAATGCACGTCGCTGACCGTCGCGGGCAGCACCACGTCGCGGCCCTCGGCGCGGCCCAGATGCAGGGCCTCGGGGCGCAGCGCCAGCGTGATCGGCGCGCCCCGTGCCGCGTCGACCGGACGGCCCAGGCTGATCTCGCGCCCGCCCGCCGCGATGCGGCCGCTGGCGGGGTCCTCGACGGCGCCGGTCAGCGTGTTCAGCGTGCCGACGAAATTCGCCACAAAGCGCGTCGCCGGGCGGTTGTAGATGGCAAAGGGCGCTCCGACCTGTTCGGCGATCCCGCCGTTCATCACCACGATGCGGTCGGAAATCGACAGCGCCTCTTCCTGATCGTGGGTGACGAAGATCGTCGTGATGCCCAGCCGCTGCTGGATCTCGCGGATCTCGGTGCGCAGGGACACGCGGATCTTGGCGTCCAGCGCGGACAGGGGCTCGTCCAGCAGCAGAACCTGCGGTCGCACCGCCAGCGCGCGCGCCAGCGCCACGCGCTGCTGCTGCCCGCCCGACAACTGGAACGGATAGCGCCCGCCCAGATCCGGCAGGCCGATCAGCCCCAGCATCTCGGTCACGCGCGCGGCGGCCTCGGCGCGGCCCACCCCGGCGATCGACAGGCCAAAGCCCACGTTCTGCGCCACGGTCAGGTTGGGAAACAGCGCATAGGCCTGAAACACCATGCCGATCTTGCGCTGGTTGGGGCGCAGGCCGACGATGTCGCGCCCGTCCACGCTGATCTTGCCGGAATCCGGGGTCTCGAACCCGGCGACCATGCGCAGCACCGTCGTCTTGCCGCAGCCCGAGGGGCCCAGAAGCGAGATGAACTCGCCCTTGTCGATGCCGAGGTTGAAATCCTTGACCACGCGCAGCGCGCCAAAGGACTTTTCCAGATGCGAGATGTCGAGAAAGGCCATCAGCGGGCAATCCTGTTGTGTTTCGAGAGGCGCGAGACGAGCTGGATCAGCCCCATGCAGGCCCAGGTGATGCCAAAGGCGATCACCGCCAGCGCCGCCGGTTCATAGGCGCGGTTGGCGCCCAGAAGCTGCATGAAGGGGCCAAAGGCGGGCCGGTCCAGAAGCGCTGCCATGGTGAACTCGCCGATCACGATGGCGAGGGGGAGGAAGGCGCCCGACAGCACCGCGCCCAGCACATTGGGCAGGATGATGCGCGCCAGAATCGTGGTCCAGCCCGCGCCCAGCGACTGCGCGGCCTCGGTCAGCGTGCCGACGTCGATGGTCCGCAGCCCGGTATCCACCGCGCGGTACATATAGGGCAAGGCCAGCGTGGCATAGCCGAACATCAGCAGGATGTTGGTGCCCATCGTGGTCCCGGTCATCGGCAGCCAGCTCGAGGTGTTGTAAAGCCGGATATAGCCGAACACGATGACGATGGACGGAATGACCAGCGGCAGAAGGGTGATGAACTCGACATAGGGACGCAGGCCCGGCATCTTCAGGCGCACCCAGAAGGCGGTCGGCACCACCAGCAGCACGCCAAAGGCGATGGTGACCAGCGCCATGACCACCGAATAGCCGAAGGTCGCCTGAAAGCGCGCATCCGTCAGCACCACGCGGTAGGCCTGCAACGAATACTCGCCCCGGATCATGCGCAACGAGAACTCGCTCATCCCGTAAAGCGGCAGCAGGAAATAGACGATGCCGAACAGCAGCGCGCCATAGGACCACAGGCGGGTCATTTCAGCCACCTTTCCGAGCGCGCGCGCAGCACGATGTAGATCGCATTGGCAATGCCGGTGATGACGATCATGCCGAAGGCCAGCGCATAGCCCAGGTTGGGCGAGCCCAGCACATCCCCCCGGATCTGCGCATAAAGCAGGATCGGCGCGATGTTCAGCGAGGGGCCGGTCAGCGCGATGGCGGTGGCGACGGCGCCGAAGGCATTGGCAAACAGCAGCGCCATGGTGCCGAGGATCGACGGAAACAGGATCGGAAAGGCCACCTTGCGCCAGTATTGCGCATTGGTGGCACCGAGGATCGCCGCCGCCTCGCGCCATTCACGCTTCAGCCCGTCCAGCGCGGGGGTGATGATCAGGATCATCAGCGGGATCTGGAAGAAAAGATAGGTGATCACCAGCCCCAGAGTGCTGAGCAGGTTGAATCCCATCAGCCGCAGGTTGATGCCGAACTCGGTGCGCAGCCAGATGGTGATGATCCCCGCCGGGCCGATCGTGGCGATGAAGGCAAAGGCCAACGGCACGCCGGCGAAATTCGACGCCACGCCGGAAAAGGTCAACAGCGGGTTGCGCAGCCAGCGCGGACCCTTGCCCACGGTGATCGCGGCAGCCATGGCAAAGCCGATCACGCAGCCCAGCAACGCCGACCAGAAACTGATCTTGATCGACACCCAGTAGGCCGACAGGATCGACGGCGAATTCAGCGCCAGGATGTTGTCGAAGGTAAACGCACCCAGCGGAGTGCGAAACGCGCCGACGACGATGTAGAGCGTCGGCAGCAGCAGGAACAACGTGACGAACACGAAGAACGGCACCACCCCCAGCCAGGTCAGGGGCAGGCGCGCGGGGCGTGACTTGGCCATCGAAAGGGATCCCGGGTCTTGGTCAGGCACCGTCGGCCCTGTTGCCAGGGCCGACGGCAAGGATCAGCGGATCACTGGACGTTGGCGCCGACGACGCTGTCCCAGCCCGCCACGACCGCTTCGCGGTTGGCGTTCACCTGGTCGATGGTGGGGAACACCGCGCGCTCGTACGCTTCGGCGGGGGGCAGGGCGTCCATCAGGGCCTGCGGGACGACACCGCGCGCGACCAGGTCGTTGAACCGGATCGGGTGGCAGTACCCGCCCAGCCAGCCGAGCTGACCGGCGTCGCTGTAGAGGTATTCCATCCACAGGCGCGCGGCGTTGGGCTGCGGCGCATAGGCGCTGATCGCCTGCACATAGACCCCGGCCAGCACGGCATCCGACGGCACGACGACCTCGACCGGCGGGTTGCCGGCCAGCGTGTCGCGGGTGGCCAGCGCGTTATAGTCCCACTGGATCAGGATCGGCGTGGTGCCCTGCGCGACGGTCCCGGCGCGGCCGATGACCGGCACGAAGTTGCCCATCGCGTTGAGTTCGGCAAAGAACTCCAGACCGGCCTGCGCGGCGGCAGCGCCCGGCTCGGCGCCGCGCGACATGCCGGCGGCCATCACCGCCAGAATCGCCTGGTTCGAGGCGCGCGGATCACCCGCCAGCGCCACCTGCCCGGCATATTCGGGATTCAGCAGATCGGCGAACGAGGTCGGCACGTTGTCGACCAGATCGGTGTTCACGATGAACGACATCACACCGTAATAGTCGCCGTACCAATGCCCATCGGGGTCCTTGGCGGCGTCCGGGATGGTGTCCCAGGTCGACACTCGGTAGGGCGTGATCAGCCCTTCGGCCTGCGCGGCGGGACCAAAGGCCAGACCGATGTCCAGCACGTCTGGCGCCTGCGGGCCGCTGTTGCCACGGTTGGCGCGCACGGCTTCCAGTTCATCGGCCGAGCCCGCGTCGGGGTTCAGTTCGTTGATCTCGAGGAAGGGATACATCTCGCGGAACCCGGCGATCACGTCGCCGTATCCGCACCAGTCATGCGGCAGGGCGATGGTGGTCAGCCGGCCTTCGGCACGGGCGCCCGCGATCAGCTCGTCCATGCTCTGGGCAAAGGACATGGTCGCGCCCAGCATCGCAACGATGCTGGTCGACGCGGCCAGCGCATTCATCAACTTCATGTCAGCCTCCTGTTGGCAGTGCCGTCACCTTTCGGACCGGTTCCCCGAGCCCCGGCGACTGGCTGAGCGCTAGTCAACATC
>CALEZJ010000023.1 GCA_937927885.1 uncultured Paracoccaceae bacterium
GCCCAGACCCCGACCCGGCTGAAAAGCCATATCTGCGGTGAATGGATCGAGGGCCGCGGTCCCGGCCAGTTGCTGCGCGACGCGGGCACCGGGGCGCCGGTGGCGCTGATCGACGCAAGCGGCCTCGACATGGCCGGGGCGCTGGATCACGGTCGCCGGGCGGGTGCCGCGCTCAGGGCAATGAGCTTTCACCAGCGCGCCGAGTTGCTCAAGGCGCTGGGCAAGGCCCTGAGCGACGCCAAGGCGGGCTTTCACGCGCTCTCGCTCGCCACGGGCGCCACGCCGCGCGACGGGATGGTGGATATCGAGGGCGGCATCCACACCCTCTTTGCCTATTCCGGCATGGGGCGGCGCGAATTGCCCAACACCCGCGTGCTGGTCGAAGGGCCGGTCGAGGGGCTGTCGAAGGATCACAGCTTCAGCGCGCAGCATATCCTCAGCCCGCTTCACGGCGTCGCGGTGCATATCAACGCCTTCAACTTTCCCGTCTGGGGGATGCTGGAGAAACTCGCGCCGACCCTCTTGGCCGGGATGCCCGCGATCATCAAGCCGGCCTCGCAGACCGCCTATCTGACCGAGGCGGTGGTGCGCGAGATCATCGCCACGGGGCTCTTGCCCGAAGGGGCGCTGCAACTGATCTGCGGTTCCACAGGGGATCTCCTGGACCATGTGACGGCACAGGATGTCGTGACCTTCACCGGCAGTGCCAGCACCGGGCGGATGCTGCGGTCGTCGCGCGCCATCGTGGAAAACTCGGTGCGCTTCACGATGGAGGCCGACAGCCTGAACGCCTGCGTACTGGGCCCCGACGCGGTGGCGGGGACGCCGGAATTCGACCTGTTCATCAAGGAAGTCGTCCGCGAGATGACGGTCAAGGCGGGGCAGAAATGCACCGCGATCCGCCGGGTGATGGTGCCGCGCGCGCAGGTGCAGGCGGCGGTGGCGGCGCTGGGGGCCGCGCTGGGCAAGGTCGGGGTCGGCCTGCCCGGCGATGCGGCCACCCGGATGGGCGCGCTCGCCAGCCTCTCGCAACGCGACGAGGTGCGCGCGCGCATCCGCGATCTGTCGGCCGATGGCGAGGTGGTGATCGGCAACCCGGATGCGGTCACGCTGGTGTCGGGGGATGCCGAACTCGGGGCCTTCCTGAACCCGGTCGTCCTCTATTGCGACCGCCCGCACGACGCCCGCGCGGCGCATGACGTCGAGGCCTTTGGCCCGGTTTCCACCCTGATGCCCTATGACGACCTTGACGAGGCCGTGGCCCTGACGCATCGCGGCAAGGGCTCGCTGGCGGCCTCGGTGTTCACCAATGACGCTGCGGTAGCCGAATCCGCCGTGCTGGGCATGGCGCCGTTCCACGGTCGCATCCTGATCGGCAACCGCGCCAGCGCCGCCAGTTCCACAGGTCACGGCGCGCCCCTGCCGAACCTTGTGCACGGTGGCCCGGGGCGGGCTGGCGGCGGCGAGGAGATGGGGGGCATCCGCGGCGTCAAACACTTCATGCAGCGCACGGCGGTGCAGGGCGCGCCCGGGCTTCTGGCCGCCGTCACCGGTCGCTGGAGCGCGGGCGCCCCGGTGTCGGACGATGTGCACCCGTTCCGCAAGTCCCTGGAAACGCTGCGGATCGGTGACCGGGTGGTGACCCAAACACGGCAGGTGACGCTGGAGGATATCGAGCATTTCGCCCATTTCACCGGCGACACCTTTTATGCCCACATGGACGAGGAGGCCGCCCGCGCCAACCCGTTCTTTGACGGCCGCGTGGCGCATGGCTACCTCATCCTCAGCTTTGCCGCCGGGCTCTTCGTGCAGCCCGATCCGGGGCCGGTGCTGGCCAATTACGGCGTCGACAACCTGCGGTTCCTGACCCCGGTCTACCCCGGCGACACGCTGGGCGTGGTGCTGACCTGCAAGGAGATCAACCCGCGCGAAAACGCAGGCCACGCCGAAGTGCGCTGGGATTGCGTGGTGTCGAACCAGAACGGCGCGCCGGTGGCGACCTATGACGTCCTGACCATGGTCGCACGCACCTGGCCGTAAGGGCCTGTCACAGCGACCATTTCGGCGTGAAGGGAAGCTGCGACGACAACCCGCCGTCGACCACCAGAACCTGACCGTTGACATAGGATGCCGCGTCCGAGGCGAGCCAGACCACCGCCTCGGCCACTTCCTCGGCCAGCCCCGCGCGCCTGAGCGGGTTCAACTGGCCGATCCGCCCCTCGCGCCCGCGCGCCCGCGCATCGTCGAACAGCGGCGCCGTCATCGGCGTGTCGATCAGTCCCGGCGCGACGCCGTTGACCCGGATGCCGCGCCCGCTCAGCGCCATGGCGGTGCTCTGGACCAGATTGACCACCCCGGCCTTTGACGCCGAATAGGGGATCGGCCCCGCCCCCGCGCGCAGCCCCGCAACCGAGGCCGTGCAGATGATCGAGGCCCCCGCCCCCAGATGCGGCAACGCCGTGCGAATGGCGATCCAGGGCCCCAGCAGATTGATGCGCATCACCTCCATGAACTCGGCGCTGGAGGTGTCGAGCCTGGGTAAAAGCCCGCCCGTAATGCCCGCATTGGCATGCAGGATATGCAATCCGCCAAAGGTCTCCAGCGCCGCCCCGACCAGCGCCGCGCCGCCTTCGTCGGTTGCGCAATCCCCCTCGACCGCCCGCGCCCGCCCGCCCTGCGACTCGATCAAGGCGGCGGTCTCGTGGACAGCGGGGTTCAGATCCCCGACCACCACCGAAACGCCCTGCCGCGCCAGCGCCAGCGCGCTCGCCCGCCCGATCCCGCTGGCGGCACCGGTGATGATGGCTGTTCTGGTCATGCCGTCTCTCCCTTGTCTGGCCGGGCAGGGGGGCGCTCGCGCCCCCCTCTTCGCTGCGCGAATTCACCCCCCTGAGCGTATTTGACGCAAAGTGAAAGGGTGCATCGCCCCCCTTTCATTCTGCCCCAAATACGCATGCGACGCCTCCGCCCGCGCTCGGCGTCAGGAGGGCAACGCCGGATTGCGCCCGAGGCTTGTCACCATCTTCTCCCACCCCGGATGGTTGCGCCCCTTGCGCTTCTTCAGTTCCAGCCGCGCGATCTGGTCGCGGTGCACCTCGTCCGGGCCATCCGCCAGCCGCAGCACCCGCGCGCCGGCATAGGCGATGGCGGTGCCGAAATCATTGCCGGTGCCGCCGCCGCCAAAGGCCTGGATCGCCCAGTCCGCCACCTGACAGGCCATGTTCGGGGCGGCGACCTTGATCATGGCGATCTCGGCCAGCGCGGCCTTGTTGCCCTGGGTGTCCATCTTGTGCGCGGCGTGCAGCGTCAGCAGGCGGCACTGGTCGATCAGGATGCGCGCATTGGCGATGCGCTCGCGGGTCACCCCCTGATCCGCCACCGGCTTGCCAAAGGCGACCCGTTGCAGCGTCCGGTCGATCATCTGTTCCAGCATCCGCTCGGCCAGGCCGATCAGCCGCATGCAATGATGGATGCGCCCGGGCCCCAGCCGCCCCTGCGCGATTTCGAACCCGCGCCCCTCGCCCAGCAGCAGGTTCGACGCCGGGACGCGCACATCGCGAAACTGCACCTCGGACGCCCGGTCGGGCACCCCGTAATAGCCGAACACCGGCAGGGACCGGGTGACGGTGATGCCGGGCGTGTCCATCGGCACCAGGATCATGCTTTGCTGGCGATGCCGGTCCGGATTGCCCGGGTCGGTCTTGCCCATGAAGATGCAGATCTTCGTCGCCGGGTTCGAGGCCCCCGTCGTGTACCATTTGTGCGCGTTGATGACGTAATGATCCCCGTCGCGGCGGATTTCGGCCTGGATGTTGGTGGCGTCGGACGAGGCCACATCGGGTTCGGTCATCGCAAAGCACGAGCGGATCTCGCCCGCCAGCAACGGTTTCAGCCAGCGCTCCTTGTGCTCGTCCGTGCCATAGCGCTCGATCACCTCCATGTTGCCGGTGTCGGGGGCGTTGCAGTTGAAGACCTCGGGCGCCAGCAGCGAACGGCCCATGATCTCGCACAATTCACCGTATTCGCGGTTGGTCAGACCCGCGCCCTTGTCGGATTGGGGCAGGAACAGGTTCCACAGCCCCGCCGCGCGCGCCAGCGGTTTGAGTTCGGCCATGATCGGGTAGGTGGCAAACGGGCCCAGTTCCTCGGCCTCGCGAAAGAACCGCGCCTCGTTGGGATAGATGTGGCGGTCCATGAAGGCGTGCAGCCTCTCGGCGAGGTCGCGGGTGCGGGGGGAGGTGTCGGGGATCATGGGGGCTCCTTTCGATCTGGCCAAGGCTAGTCGCGGAACAGGCATCTGACAAGATCGTCCGACGATCCTGACTTGACCGCGAGGGGTCCCGCCGCGCATCCTGCGGCAAAGCAGGAGGGCGTGATGCGCGAGGCGAAACTGGCAGAGTGGATGGCGGCCCATGTCGACGGGTTTCGCGGGCCATTGACGCTGCACCGGCTGTCGGGCGGGCAGTCGAACCCGACCTGGCGTATCGAGGCGCCCGGCGGGCGCTATGTCCTGCGGCAGAAACCCCTGGGCAAGGTGCTGCCCTCGGCCCATCAGGTGGACCGCGAGTTTCGCGTCATGCGGGCGCTGGGGGCGACGGATGTGCCGGTGCCGCGCGTGCTGGCGCTGTGCGAGGATGACGGGGTCATGGGCTCGATGTTTTTCGTGATGGAGCATCTGGACGGCCGGGTGCTGTTCGATCCGCGCCTGCCCGGGATGACGCCGGGCGAACGGACGGCGATCTTCGAGGCGATGAACGATGCCATCGCCCGCATCTCGCTGGTCGATCCGGTCGCGGTCGGGCTGGCGGATTTCGGGCGGCAGGGTGGCTATGTCGAACGGCAGGTGGCGCGCTGGACAAAGCAATACCGGGCCAGCGAAACGCGACAGATCCCGGCGATGGAGGCGCTGATCGACTGGTTGCCCGCCAACCTGCCGACGGCGCCCGAGGAGGTCCGCATCGCGCATGGCGATTTCCGGCTGGACAACCTGATCCTGCATCCGACCGAGCCGCGCGTGCTGGGCGTGGTCGATTGGGAACTGTCGACCCTGGGCTGCCCCTATGCCGATTTTGCCTATAACGTCATGGTCTGGCGGATTGCGCCGGGCGTGTTCCGGGGGCTGGGCGGGGTCGATCTGGCGGGGACGGGTATCCCGACAGAATCGGACTATATCAACATGTGGTGCCAGAAAACGCGGCGGGACCGTCCGGAAAACTTCGACTTTTACGTCATTCTTAGTCTTTTCCGGATTGCCTCGATCGTGCAGGGCGTGGCGAAGCGGGCGCTGGATGGCACGGCGAATGACCCGCGCGCGGCCGAGATGGCGGCGATTGTCGAGCCACTGGCCGAGATCGCAAGGGGCATGATCAGGCGGTGAGCGGGACCGGACCCGAGGCGCTGGTGCGCGACATCCTGCAAGGGCTGGGCGAGGGTCGCTATGCCCCCGGCCAGCGGCTGGCCGAGCCCGATCTGATGGCGCGCTACGGGGTGGGGCGGTCCACGGTGCGCGAGGCGCTGGGCCGGCTGGCGGCCTCGGGCGTGGTCGAACAGCGGCCGTTCCGGGGGGCGCAGATCCGCCTTTTGACCCGGCGCGCGGCGCGCGACGTGCTGAGGGTGATCGAGCCCCTGCTGGGACTCGCGGCGCGTCAGGCGGCCGAGGCGGTGGCCGAGGGTGCCGATCCCGCCGCCCTGGTCGAGGCCGCCGCCGCCTATGATGGCGCGGCGCAGGCCGAAAGGGCGCGGGCGCGCGGACGCTATTATCGCGCGCTCACCGCGCTGGGCGGGAACGCCGAACTGGACCGCCTCTTGCCGCTGATGCAGGTGCATCTGATCCGCGCGCAACTGCGCGAGGCGCGGCCCCTCGGCACGGCGGCGCGGGCGGCGGTGATCGGTGCGATCGCGGCGGGTGATCCCGACAGGGCCGAGGCGTCCGCGCGCGGCCATGTGCGCGCGCTGCTGGCGGCCCTTCCCGATGTCCCCGACGCGGCCTTTGCACCGGTCCCTGTCACGCCCGGCCACCAGCCCGCCGGGTCCTTTGCCCCCCCTCCCCATGCCTCGACCATCCAGGGGTCCGGGGCAGCGCACCGGGTTCCGGCCCCCCGCGCGCCGGATGAACACCGGGCGCCCTCAGGGGCGGATCATCACCTTTCCGGCGCTCCGGGCATAGGCGGGCAGGATGCCGTCGATCGCCTGATCCAGTGACAGTTCGGCCGCGACGCGGGTTGTCCATTGACCCGATGCAAAGCGTTGCTGCACCTGTGCCACCACGGCGGCGCGCCGGTCCGGCGGGGCGGCGGGCAGCCAGCGGCTAAGCCAGAATCCCTCGATATGCTTGTCCATGAAGATGAACTGGCCCATCTGGGTCAAGGCGGGGGCGGTGTCTGACATCTTGCCATAGCTGACCCAGCGCGCCCCGGTCGGCATGGCAAAGAACAGGTCCGCGGTCGCCTGATCGCCCACCGCATCCAGAAGAACGCGGGGCTTCAGGGCCTTGATCGCCGCGGCACTGGCCGCGCGAAACCCGGGGTCTCCGGTCACCAGCACCTCGGCGGCGCCGAGGGCGCGCAGCGCGTCCGCCTCGTCCGGGCGGCGGATCACGGCAATCGCGTGCAGCCCCTGATCCCGCGCCAGCCCCAGCATCAGCCGCCCCAGTTGCGACCCCGCGGCGTTGATCAGCACCGCCGGGCTTTTCACCTCGCGCACCCGCTCCAGCAGGGCCACCGCCGTCAGCGGGTTGACGATCAGCGCCGCGCCGTCGATGTCACTGACCCCCTCGGCCAGCGGGATGCACAGCGCGGCATCGCTGACCGCGTGACGCGCCCAGGTGCCGGTGACCGTGCCCAGAAAGGCCACGCGCCGACCCACCAGCGCCTCGGCCGCCGGGCCTTTCCCGGCGATCACCCGGCCCGAGCCCTCGAACCCCGCCGCCTGACCCTGCACGCGCGGCTGGCCATAGCCCCCCTGGACAAAGAACAGGTCCGAAGGATTGACCGGGCTTGCGATCACCTCGACCAGAACCTGCCCGGTGGCCAGCGCGGGCAGGACGACCTCGCGCAGGTCCAGATGGTCGGCCATGCGGGCGGGGACCTGCGGGGTGGGGGCTGCGGCATAGCCGCCCTCGCGCAGGGTCAGGGCCAGGGTTGTTCGGGCGAGAGTGGTCTGGGTCATGGGCTCCTCCGTGATCCCCTGAAGGTAACGCGGGCAGGCCACCGTGCAAGGGCGACGTGATCGGACAAGAAGAACGTCGTCGGTGCGCGAATCGTCCAAGTTTCCGCGCGCCCTGTCCCTGTCAAACCTGTATCTGAAAGGTATCATTTCCCCCGAAAAGCGAGGAGGTTCTCATGCGCACACAGGTGGCCATCATCGGCGGCGGTCCTTCGGGGCTGATGCTGTCGCAACTTCTGATGCGGGCCGGAATTTCCACCGTGGTGATCGAACGCCAGACCCGCGACTATGTGCTGGCACGCATCCGCGCCGGGGTGCTCGAACAGGGGGCGGCCAATCTGTTGCGTCAGGCCGGGGTCGGCGCGCGGATGGAGGCCGAGGCCCACATCCACGACGGCACCAACCTGAGCACGCAAAACGGCATGTTCCGGGTGAATTTCAAGGAGCGGGTCGGCCAATCCGTGCTGGTCTACGGCCAGACCGAGGTGACGCAGGACCTCTACGCCGCGCAGGATGCCATGGGGGCGACGATCATCCATCAGGCCGCGAATGTGCAATTGCATGATGTGACGGGGGAAAAACCCCATGTGACATGGGAGTCCGATGGCCGGTCACACCGCCTCGATTGCGACTATATCGCGGGCTGCGACGGCTTCCACGGCGTCAGCCGCCCGACGATCCCGGCCGATATCCGCACCGAGTTTGAACGCGTCTACCCCTTCGGCTGGCTGGGCATCCTCAGCCGGACCCGCCCGGCGGCCGAGGAACTGGTCTATGCCAACCACCCGCGCGGCTTTGCCCTGGCCTCGATGCGCAACGAAACCCTCAGCCGCTATTACATCCAGGTGCCGCTGACCGACACCGTCGCGCAATGGTCGGATCAGCAGTTCTGGGACGAACTGCGCCGCCGCCTGCCCGCCGAAGTGGCCGAGCCGATGCAGATCGGCCCCTCGATCGAGAAATCCATCGCGCCGCTGCGGTCCTTTGTCACCGAACCGATGCGCTGGGGGCGGTTGTTCCTGGTCGGGGACGCGGCGCATATCGTTCCGCCGACCGGGGCCAAGGGGCTGAACCTTGCCGCCTCGGACGTGCATTATCTCTTTGAATCGCTCCGCGCGGCGATCCTCGATGGGGATGCGGCGGCGCTCGATCTTTATGGCCCCCGCGCGCTGAAACGCATCTGGGCTGCCATGCGGTTTTCGTGGTGGATGACGACGCTGATGCACCGCTTTCCCGGCCAGACCGATTTCGACCAGAAGATCCAGGAGGCGGAACTGGCGCAACTGGAGACGATGGAAAGCGCGCAGGTCACCATGGCGCGCAACTATGTCGGTCTGCCCTACTAGGCGCAACACGGCTTGAGCCCGCCCGCGCGCCGGTGCAGGATGCCCCCCTGATTTGGGGGGCCCATGGCACGCATCATCCTGATCCACGGCGCAT
>CALEZJ010000024.1 GCA_937927885.1 uncultured Paracoccaceae bacterium
ATCAGGCCCATGAAGGACCACAGGATCCCGGCGCCGATCACCAGCGCCACACCTTGCCGATAGCCCATGACACCCCGCATCGTTCACAGGTGCACAAAGCCCGGAACCGTGCGCGCAGGCTGTCCTGAATGCGACCTGCGGATGAAAAACCCCCGGCGGTTCGTGCCGCCGGGAGCCCTGTCAGGTCAGAAGCCGTCTCACATCCCGGGGTAGAGCGGGAAGCGGTCGCACAGGGCCTGCACCTTGTCACGGACGCGCGATTCGACCTCGGCATTGCCGGCCTCGCCATTCGCCGCCAGCCCGTCGACCACCTCGACGATGCAATCGGCGATCAGGCGGAATTCGGCCTCGCCAAAGCCGCGCGTGGTGCCCGCCGGGGTGCCCAGACGGATCCCGCTGGTGACAAAGGGTTTTTCCGGGTCAAACGGCACGCCGTTCTTGTTGCAGGTGATGTGGGCACGGCCCAATGCCGCCTCGGCGGCCTTGCCGGTCACCTTTTTCGGCCGCAGGTCAGCCAGCATCAGATGGTTGTCGGTGCCGCCCGAAACGATGTCGATCCCGCCCTTCATCAACTGGTCGGCCATCGCCTTGGCATTCGCCACCACGCGCGCGGCGTAATCCTTGAACGAGGGGTCGAGCGCCTCGCCAAAGGCGACGGCCTTGGCGGCGATCACATGCATCAGGGGACCTCCCTGAAGGCCCGGGAACACTGCCGAGTTCACCTTTTTCGCGATTTCGTCATCGTTGGTCAGGATCAGGCCCCCGCGCGGCCCGCGCAGGGATTTGTGCGTCGTCGAGGTGACGACATGCGCATGCGGCAGGGGCGAGGGGTGCGCCCCACCCGCCACCAGACCCGCGATATGGGCCATGTCGACCATCAGATAGGCGCCAACCTCATCGGCGATTGCCCGGAACGCCGCCCAGTCCCAGATGCGCGAATAGGCGGTGCCGCCGGCGATGATCAGCTTTGGCCGATGTTCCAGCGCCTTGGCGCGCACATCGTCCATGTCCAGCCGCTGGTCCTGCGCGCGCACGCCGTAGCCCACGACGTTGAACCACTTGCCGGACATGTTGACCGGCGAGCCATGCGTCAGGTGCCCGCCCGAGTTCAGGTCCAGCCCCATGAACGTGTCGCCGGGTTTCAACAGCGCCAGAAACACCGCCTGGTTCATCTGGCTACCCGAGTTCGGCTGCACATTGGCGTGGGCGGCGCCGAACAATTGCTTGGCGCGCTCGATGGCCAGCGTTTCGGCGATGTCCACATACTGGCAGCCTCCATAGTACCGCTTGCCCGGATAGCCTTCCGCGTATTTGTTGGTCATCACCGAGCCCTGCGCCTCCATCACGGCGCGGCTGACGATGTTCTCGGACGCGATCAGTTCGATCTCGTCGCGCTGACGGCCCAGTTCCAGACCGATGGCGCGGGCGATCTCGGGGTCGCGGGTGGCGAGGGTCTCGGTAAAGAATCCGTTCTGGGGGCTCATGCGCGTCTCCGGTTCTGACTGTCGCGGGGTTGCGGCTATCTAGC
>CALEZJ010000025.1 GCA_937927885.1 uncultured Paracoccaceae bacterium
CCCTGCGCCGCCGATCCCGATCATCTGCCAGAGCCGCTCGCGGCGCAGCGCGCCGTGGATCAGCTCCTCCTCGACGAGTTCGCGGGTGCTCAGGCCAGTGGTCATGTCAGGTCCCCCGGTCATGGCCGCAAGCTCGGCAGGGTGAAGTCCATGTAGCGGCGCTCCTCGGCGATGGTCGCGGCATCGACCACCCCGGCATTGCCCGCGCCGAGGGTCTGGATCGCTTCAAGCTCCCACATCCGCGTCATCGCGATAGCGAGTTCGGCAGTGACACGGGTATTGTGGTCCATCGCGGCCTTCAGATCCTCCATTTGCGGGATCATCGTGACGAGCCGCTCGACGCGTTCGAGGGATTGGGCCGCCTCGGCATGGCTGTTCTGGGCGGCGGCCGACATGACAGCCCCGGTCGTGGCGCGGGTGGCGACACCTTCTGCGCCGGGGTTGCCGCTGGTCGCGATCTCGCGCAGCGAGTTCTCGTCAAAGCCTGCGCGGGCGAGCACCTGCTCCATCTGCGTGCGCATGGGGCCCGCGGTGATGCCCAGAAGGTTGCTCCAATCCCCGGTCTGCATACCCCGGATCAGGCCGGGCAGATCGCTGAACTTGGCCTCGAGAAGACCGTCGAGGCCGTCGCCCATCACCATGCCGAGGATGCTGCGCGGCCCGGTAAGCGAGGCATACATCTCTTGCAACTGGTCGAGCTGGTTCTGCACCACCTCAAGCTGCTCGAGCGCGTTGTCGAGAAGATCGGTCTGGATCCCGAAATCCTGCAGCATCTGCTGAAGCTGGCGGATTTCCTGGGCGATGTTCTGGGTGTCGACCGTGGGCACGCCTTGTGCGCTCACAGGACCCGCAAGGGCGGTGGCCAGCGCGAGCGTTGCCGCACCGCTGGCAAGGGAACGGGACAAGCGCCTGATCATCGCAAACTCTCCTGGGTGAAATTCATGAACTGCCGCTCGGCGGCCTGGGCTGCGGCCATGGCGAGTTGCTCCTCGCTCAGGGGCTGGGTATGGGCGGCCTTGATCCGGGTGCGGATCGCGACCAGCCGGGCAAGTTCGGCGCGCGCATAGGTATTGAGCGCGATGGCCTCGTGCAGGTCTTCAGTCTCACTGACGCGGCGGATGATGTCTTGAACCCGCAGCGCGGCCGCTTGGACCGAGACCAGCGAATAGTCGCCATAGACGCCTGCGCCATGAGCCGAGAGGCTGAAGCTCGCATTCGCCAGCAGGACCGGATCAATGGTGCCCAAAGCATCGATGCCGCCGACCGCGGCGAGGTAGCGGTTGTATTGCTGCGGGATCACCACGACGTAGTGTTGGGTTTCCGCGAAAGGGGGCACGCCGCCATATTGCTGCACCCGTCCAGGGCCCGCGTTATAAGCCGCCAGCGCATGGATGATGTTGCCATCGAACATGTTCAGCATCTGCGCGAGGTAGCGCGCGCCGCCCGTGACCTGCAGCCAGGGGTCGTCGTAATAGGCCGGGTAGATCCCGAGATCGCCCGCCGTGCCGGGCATGATCTGGGTGAGGCCGAACGCGCCCACGGGCGAGCGCGCCCCCACCTGAAACCGGCTTTCCTGCCAGATCAGCGCCTGCAGGAGGCAGCGCCACTGCACGAGCGAGAGCCCTGCGCGGCTTACCCCGGGCAGGCCATGGGTGTGGCGCGCGGCGCGGATGATCAGCTCTTCCACCCCTTCCCGGGCATCGCCGAACATCCGTGCTGCCGCCGGGTTGTTGTCCTGGGGCGCATAGAGGCTGGCCGCGGCCGTGCTGACACCACCGGCCTCCCCCTGCCCTGCCTCAAGCCCCGCGACCGTGCCTGCGACATCGCCCGCGCGCAGAGTCATGGCGTCCATGATCCCGTTCAGCGCCGAGAGTTGCTGGCGCTCGATCTCGGCCAGTTCCTCCTCGCGGGTCAGGCGATCTTGCTGCAGCCCCAGATCCTGTTCGCGTTGGTCGATGATCGCCTGCCGCCCCGCGAAAAGCCGCGCGTCAAAAGTCGGCACGCCCTGAGCGCTGGCCGGGGCCCCGAGCCAGACGCTGCAGGCGCCGACGGTCGCTCCTGTCAGGAGTGCGGCGCTGGCCAGGTTTCGGATGCGGGCGGTGGTCATCGGATCAGCCGCCCGCCCCCAGAAGCACGAAATCGCAGGATGTATCGCGCCGGGTCGCGATCTCGCCGCTGGTCGAGACCGTCACCGCGGAGGCAGAGCGGGCAGGCGCATCGCGAAAGTTGAAGCAGTTGGCCTGCGCGGGATTGTGCTGCGCACAAGCTGTCAGGATCAGGCCAAGGCCAAGCAGCACGGCGCTGCGGGTGAGGATACGGATCATGTCACTCTCCAGAAATCAGGGCGGTCGCGGTAGTCGGGGCCGACGAGGGCCTCGCCCTTCTCCATGCCGCCGAGGATGGTCACGAGGGGACCGAGGGCGCTGAGATCGGCATCGATCACCACAGCACCCCGGTCATCGCGCACGAGCGCGAGCCGCGAGGCCGACCCGACGCCCAGAAGTACGTCGAGTTCCTTCTCGCTGAGGCCGAGCATCGCGTAATCAGCGGCCGAGGCGCGGATGTTGGGCAGCAGCACCTGCGTTGGCACGGCTTCGACGATGGTCTTGCCGGTGCGGGTGCGCTCGAGCTGACTGGCATACTGGGTCATCATCACGACGACGGCGTTCTGCTTGCGCGCGGTCACCAGCCAGTTCGAGAGACGCTCCGCGAAATAGGCGTTGTCGAGCGCCTTCCAGGCCTCGTCGATGACGATGATCGTGGGCTTGCGGTCCTCGATCACCCGCTCGACCCGGCGGAAGAGGTAGGACAGGACCGCCATGCGTTCCCGCTCGCTCTCGGAATCGAGGATGCCGGTCAGGTCAAAGCCCGCGACGTCACCATCGATGCTGAAGCTGTCCTCGGCGTTCGCCCCGAAGATCCAGCCATAGCGGCCCTCTGCCGTCCATTCCTGCATCCGCTCGAAGAGGTCGCCCTCATCATCGGTGGAAACGAGGAGCGATGCAAAATCAGACCAGTTGCGCAGCCCCGCGTTCCCCGCACTGGCGTTCTGGCGCACGACCTCCTGCAGGCGGTTAGTCTGCACCGGGGTCAGGGGCCGGTCCCGGCGCTCGAGGAGGCTTGCAAGCCAGTCGGCAAGCCAGGCCTGCCCGCGGGCGTCGATTTCGGTCTGCAGCGGATTGAGGCCCGTGGGTCGCCCTGCCCGCACGGTCGAATAGCTGCCGCCGAGCGCGCGGACCGCCATTTCCATGCCGACGCGATAGTCGAAGACGAAGACCCGCGCACCTGCCCGCCGTGCCATGGTCATGAGGAAAGCCGCCAGCACGGATTTGCCCGATCCGGGGCGGCCGAGGATCAACGTGTGGCCACCTGTGGGCTCACGGTCCGGCGCGCCCTGTTCGTGGAAGTTGAAGCGGAAGCCGCTGCGCTCGGGTGTCGGGAAGAGCGTGATCGGCACGCCCCAGGGCACTTCCCTGCCAGTTTTGCCCAGTGGCGTGCGGTGGAAGGTGGCGAGATCGGCGAAGTTGTGGTTCGTGATCGCGGCCTTGCGGCTGCGCGCGCCAGTGTTTCCCGGATGCTGCGCCATGAAATGCGCCCGCGCCCCGAAGGCTTCCGAGATCAGGTTGATGCCGGAGGTCGCGGAGATGTTGCGGATCTCTGCCGCGATATCGTCGAGCGCAGCCTGGCTGCGCGCATAGACGGCCACCGTCATGTGATGCTCGCCGAAGATCAGGCGTTTCGATTCCAGATCGTCCTGCGCGAGTTCCAGTTCCTGGGCGAGGCTGACGGCCCCATCATTGGCGGCTTGCATAAGGCGCAACTGCCGCTTGATCCGGCCTGCCATGATGTTGGCGTTGATCGGCACGAAAGAATGCGTGACCACCATGTCGACGGGCAGATTCAACTCGTCGAGCATCAGGCTATCGGTCTTGGCGGGGTAGTTTTTCACCGCAAAGATCGCCCCGAGCTTGTCGCCCACGGCACCGTCCGAGAGCGCGATGGTCGTGCCGCGAAAGGTGACGCGGGTATTGGCAACGTCCTCGGCGATCACGCCGAGGCGTGACCGCGGGAAGAGCGGGTGCTCTTCGCCGGTGTTCAGAGATCCGAGGAAGCCCAGAAGTTCGCCAGTGCTGGCGGCAAGCATCCGGGGTTTCAGCTCATCAAAGGACGACAGGAGGAAGCCCACGACCTCGTCGAGCTTGCGCAAGCGCCGGGTCGTGTCCGCCGCATGCCGCGCGCGGGACGCCCCAAGTCGGAAGGGCAAGCGACTGCCGGTCTCTGGTCGCTTCAGCACAGTCAGGGTCAGTGTCTTGTCGCGCAGGCCAGATTGACCCAGATGCGCGCGCCAGCGCTGGTCCACGGCGGCGGCAAACCCCTCGCCCGGAATGGGCGGCAGGGTCACGTCGACCGCTTTCGACACCTTGTGCAGGTAGAAGGAGAACTCGGTTCCGACCTGCGCGACGATGCCTGCCAGGAGCCCGCCGATCCTGTCGAGATGGGCATCCTCACTCGTG
>CALEZJ010000026.1 GCA_937927885.1 uncultured Paracoccaceae bacterium
GACCCGCGCCCCTCCGGCGCAGCTTCGGCATGAGGCACTGTCGCCCGCCGCCTCTCCCGTGGCCGAGGCCGGGGATATCGCGCCGATGGACGATGAGGGTGACGCCCCCGAACCCGCGTCCGGGGCCGTGCCGCCTGCCCTACCCCCTGCGCCGGACGCCAAGACACCCATGCCGGATGCTGCTCCCATGACGGACGACGACCTGCTGACCTCTCGCGCTGCGGCGGTGACCCCGGTCGCCGCGCCTCCCGTCGCGGCTGCGCCACCGCCCAGCGCCGTGACGCCGACTCCGCTGGCCCCGCCGCCGATGATCGCTCTCGAAGAGCCGCCCGCCTTGCTCCCCACGCCCGAGAGGCCGCGTCTGGCGCGGGCTTTGCGCGGATTGCCCCGCCCCCTGCCCGCGCCCCAGCGCGACCGGCTGGCGCTGGCCGCGCGGCGCATCGACGCGCTGCTTGAACGGATGTCCGAAGCCTCGGGTGCCGGGCGCTGGTGAGCGGGAATTTTTCCCGTCCGGGCGCCAATTTGCCGCTTGCCCCCGCCACGAAAAGCGGTAGAAAGCGCGGCGTCGGGCTGTGGCGCAGTCTGGTTAGCGCGTCCGTCTGGGGGGCGGAAGGTCGTGAGTTCGAATCTCGCCAGCCCGACCATTTCACACGGCCCGCGGCAGTTCTGCCGCGGGCCGTCTGGCATTTGAAAGGGTCCCGGCCATGACCACGGGTGTGCTTCCCTCGCAAAGGTTGCGCGATCTGATCGCCTCGGGCGCCCTGGCGGCCGATCCCGCGATCCTGCCCGATCAGGTACAGCCCGCCTCGCTGGATCTGCGACTGGGGCGGGTGGCGGTGCGGCTTCGGGCCTCGTTCCTGCCAGGCAAGGGTCGCCGCGTGGCGGATCGGCTGGCCGAATTCGAAATGCACCGCTTTGATCTGGGCACCGGGATGGTGCTGGAAAAGGGCTGCGTCTATGTCGTCGAACTGATGGAGACCCTTGCCCTCCCCGCCGGGATCGGGGCGGTGACGAATGCCAAATCCTCGACTGGACGGCTGGATCTGCTGGTCCGTGTGATCACCGATGGCGGGGTGGAATTCGACCGGATTCCCGCGGGTTACACGGGCAAGCTCTATGCCGAGATCTGCCCGCGCTCGTTCTCGGTACTGGCGAGGCCAGGGATGCGGCTGAACCAGATCAGGCTGCGGCAAGGCCAGTCGGTGTTGTCGGACAGCGAATTGATCGCGCTACATGCCGAAGTTCCGCTGGTCACGGGCGAGGCGCTGATTTCCGAGGGACTGGGCTTTTCGGTCGATCTGCGCCCGGCAGATGGCGATCTGGTCGGCTACCGCGCCAAGCCGCATGCCGGGGTGATCGATCTGGACCGCATCGGAGTCTATGAACGGGCCGAATACTGGGAAGAACTGCACAGCGCCAATGGCCAGTTGATCCTCGATCCGGGGGCGTTCTATATCCTCGTCAGCCGCGAGGCGGTCTGCATTCCACCCGGCTATGCTGCCGAAATGGCGCCCTATGTGGCGATGGTGGGCGAGTTCCGAGTGCATTATGCGGGGTTTTTCGATCCCGGGTTCGGCCATGCCGCTGCTGGCGGTTCGGGGGCGCGGGGCGTGCTGGAGGTGCGCTGCCACGAAGCACCCTTTGTGCTGGAGCACGGCCAGGTGGTGGGGCGGCTGGTCTACGAGCGCATGTCCGAGGTGCCGGACCGACTGTATGGGGCTGAAGCTGTCCAAGCATTTCCGGTGAGGTTGGGGGGCTGCTCGCCCCCCAAACCCCCCCGCCAAAGGGGGGCACGCCCCCCTTGGCAAACCCCGTGGATATTTGAGGACAGATGAAATCAGGCGGTGGCGGCGTTGGTTTTGGCCGCGAGATCACCTTTGGCCCAGCTTTTGAGCACCTTGCTGGTGATCCAGGGGTTGAGCACCGAGGCCGCAATCAGCAGCACCGCGCCGATCCACAGGCCCGGGCTGCCCAACGCCAGGATCGATGCCGATGCAGCGGCGGCAAGCGGGAAAGTGAAGGCCCCCCAGAGCGGGGAGAAGCCGGAGGCAGTGATCCAGCGGGCAAATGCGGCAAGGGTCGCGACAAGGACCAGCGCCAGCAGGCCAAATCCCGCTGCGGCCGCGGGATAGCCGAGCAGCGTCAGGGTGATGGCCAGAAGGCTTGCCGGCGCTGCGTGGATCGCCAGGAGCGGGCGCAGCGGCGCGGGCGGGATGCGGGTCAGGATCTGGCGCAGGCTGAGCGCCCAGATCACCAGCGCCGCGATCAGCGAGACCAGCACCAGAAGCCGCGCCGCCCCGTCCTGTCCCAGCGGCACCAGCGACAGCGGCGCCAGAATGTAGCCGACATAGGTCAGGTGAAAGACCGGCGTGACGATACGCTGTTCGACCGGGCCGTTGAGCAGGGTCAGCGCGATGGCGATGCCCAGCGCCACGAGCGCGGCAATGCCGGCCAGCACCAGCACCAGGGCGACGCCCGGCGCATAGGGGGTCAGCGCGGCAGCGGCAAGCATCAGGCACAGCACCATCGCCACCATTCCCGCGCGCCCCGGCAGGACCTGCAATTCGTCGAGAGCGGCGCGCGGACGGCGCAGGGGCTTGGCCAGCCAGGCGATCAGACCAAAGGCATAAAGCAGCAGGGTCGCGCCCAGAAGGGTTTCGCCGACCGGGGCGAGCGGTTGCAGGCCCGGCACCTGGGCAAGGGCGCGCCAGGCCAGACCCAGCCCGAAGAGCCCCATCATGGGCGGAAAGATCGCTGGCGGGGTGCGACGCCACAGGCCCGGGCTGGCGGGAACCAGGGGCGGTGGCGGCGGGAAGTGGCGGGGCTTGAGCGGGGGCGGATCGGTGGGCATCGCGGTCTCCGGGACAGGGCGGCACTCAAGCGGTTTGCCGCGCCGGGTGCAAGGGGGTCAGCGCCGGTGCAGCACCACGGCGCGTGCCTGACCGTGGCGCAACGGCGTGACGCGGCCATAGCGCGCCAGCCAGCCATCGGCCGCAGAACGCAACGGCGCCGCCGCCGGGTCGCCCGGCGCCAGCCGCGAGTCGCGCGCGATGCCACCCCTTGCATAGGCGCGATCCAGCGCCGCCAGCATCAGTTCAGGGTCGAGCAGGGTCATGCGCGCGACTTCGGTCCCCGCGTTCCAGTCGCCGAACAAGAGGTCTCGCAGGCCCACGTGATGACCCGGCGTGCCGACCCTGAGCGGAATGCCGCCCGCGGGAACCGCCTCGCCCTGCCCCATGAAACTGTCGCGCAGCACGACGCTCCGGTGCATCGACGAGCGGGCGCTGTCGAACACCCCGGCCCGCCCCACCAGCCACAGCGCGAAACTGGCGCAGCCGTCGCCCTGCATGCGCGCGGGGTCCGGCTGGTTGGTATAGCGCCGCTCGGGCTGGCCGGGATGCGCAAGATAGGACACCAGAGCGCGCCGCATGCTCTGGCAGCCCGCCTCGTCGATTTCGAAGGCGGTGATGCGCACGCGCGGCCCCCGAAGGGCGCGGTGATGTTCCTCGGGAATATCGGCAACCGAGACCAGTCGGCCGAAACGGTATTCGGACAGCAAGGCGGCCATGCCCCAGCCCCCGCGCAGCAGCTGCAATCCCATGTCCGGGTCATCGCTGGTCTTGCCGACAAGGCCCTGGGTCCCGTCGGTGCAGCGCCATCCGACCATGGCGTGGCCGATCTGGGTCCCCGCCCGCGCCGTCGCGACCGGGTTCAGGAAAGCCAGAACCCCGCGCCGAAGGGAATTCGGCTCGGCCAGACTGACGGTGGCCGGGGCCGGGATCATGGCAAGGATCGCATAGGCCCGTCCGGCGGCAAACGGCAAATCCGCGATGACCTGCGGCATGGCGGCTGGGTCCTCGAACCGCGCCAGTGTCGGCATGCTCTGGGCATTGGTCGACACGGGCGCCAGCGCGAACAGGAGCAGGATGAGAACACGCGCGAATCGCGGGATCGAGAACATGGAAACCTCGTGCAAACCCTGACCTTCAGACAAACCGATGCGCGGCCTGCGCGCAAGACGGCAGGGCGTCGCGGGGAGAGGCGCCACGCCTCTCGCCGCCCGGTCCCGCCCCGCGACAGGGCGCGCCGGGCCTGCGATCTAGCGGCGCAACAGCACCATCGCTCCGGCCTGACCCACACGCACCGGCATGCGGCGCGCAAAGTGGCCCAGCCAGTGACGCGTTGCCTGATCAAGCCCGGGTGGAACCCGGTCAAGACGCTGCTCGGGGGCAAGGTTGGCGCGCTCCAGGCTGTACAGCAGCAGTTCCATGTCGAACAGCACGACCTCGCCCAGCACCCGCCCCCGGTCCCAATCCCCGCGCAACAGCCGGAGCAGCGGCACCGGCGGGGCGGGTGCCACCGCAGGCGGGGTTACCCCGGGCGGAACCACTGGCCCCTGCCCGACGAAACTGTCGCGCAGCAGCACCGGGCGCAGGAAATGCCGATCAAGCCCCCGGAGCGCCCCGCCCTGCCCGGCCAGCCAGACGGCAAAGCCGCCGCACCCGGTGCCAAGCGGCGCGCCCGACTCGGCGACCATGCCATAGCGTGCCCGCTCGGCCTCGGGGCGGTCGAGATAGGCCACCAGGCTCTGGCGCAGGCTCTGGCAGGCGGCGGCGGGGACCTCCTCGGCCAGGATGCTCGCGTGACCCGACGCCAGCGCACGGCGTTGGCGCGCGGGGATCGCCTCAGGGGTCACCAGATAGCCGTCGCTGTAGCGCGACAGCGCCGCAGCGAGGCCCCAGCCCTGAAACAGAAGCCGCAGCCCCAGATTGTCCGGATCGCCCGATTTCGACACCAACCCCATGGTGCCATCGGCGCAACGCCAGCCGACCATCGCGTGGCCCAGTTCGGTTCCCGCCCGCCAGACCGCCAGCGGGTCGAGGAACCGGCGCAGCCCGTCCTGCGCCTCGGCGGGGTTGCCCAGATCGACCGGTGCCGGGCCGGGAAGCTGGACGAGAAGGACAAAGGCCCGTCCCTCTGGCAAGGGCAGCAG
>CALEZJ010000027.1 GCA_937927885.1 uncultured Paracoccaceae bacterium
TCGTCAATGGCGTGGCGATGGCGTTGGGCCTGTTGCGCGCCACGCCCTGCGCCAATCTGTGCCTGCATCCGGGCGATGCGCGCGACCTTTTCGACGTGCTGCCGCCGGGGGTTCTGGCGAAGGTCTTTCTGAACTATCCCGATCCTTGGCCCAAGGCGCGCCACCACCGCCGCCGCTTTGTCACCGAGGGGCATCTGCGCCCGCTGTTCTCGGCCTGCGCCCCGGGCGCCGAGTTTCGCATCGCCACCGACATTCCCGATTATGCAAGGCAGGCGCGTGACGAGGTTCGGCGGGCAGGGTTTGTCCTGATTTCGGACACAGCGACGCCCTGGGCCGACTGGGTTTCGACCCGCTACGAGAAGAAGGCCCTGCGCGAGGGGCGGGTGCCTGTGTATCTGACCTTTGCCAAGCCCTGAGCGGCGCCCGCTGGCAGCGTCGCAAAGGTGAGTATTTGGGGCAAGATGAAAGAGGTCAGCGCAGCGGGGTGACGCTGGCCGGGGCGCCGCCACCGGCCGGGTAGAGCAGCACGGTGCCGCTGTCGGTCACCACCACCAGCCAGTCGCGGGCAAACGTGATCGCGGCGGGGCGCGCGCCCTCGGGCAGGATCACGCTGGCGGGCAGTTCGGGAAGCGGGGCGGCGCTGGTCAGCCGGGTGACAAGCAGCCCGATCACCGTTAGAAGCCCGAGGATCATCACGCCCGCCAGCGTGGTCACCAGCAGTTTCAGGAACCGCAGGTCGGCGGGGAGGGGTGGAGTGTCGTCAGCGGAAGACGTTGGCTCGGAGGACTTGGGCTCGGAAGACATGGACGGGGACGCCTCGCTCGACTGGGTGGTGGTGATCGGGCCGAACCCGCCTGATCGCCTTGATAAGGCGCTGGCGCGGGATGTGCCAGTCGAGGCGTCGCTGTCCCGGTCCCGCCTTGCACGTCTGATCGCCGACGGTGCGGTGCGTCGCGGCGACGAAGTGCTGGGCGAGGCGCGCGCCAAGGTGGCCGAGGGCGACGAGATCACGATCACCATCGAGGCGCCCGAGCCGATGGAGGCCCTGCCCGAGGCGATCGACCTTGTGGTGGTGCATGAGGATGCCGAGCTCATCGTCATCGACAAGCCTGCGGGCATGGTGGTGCATCCCGCCCCCGGCAGCCCGCGCGGCACGCTGGTCAACGCTCTGCTGCATCATTGCGCCGACAGCCTGTCCGGGATCGGCGGTGCGCGGCGGCCCGGGATCGTGCACCGGATCGACAAGGAGACCTCGGGCCTTCTGGTGGTGGCCAAGACCGACCGCGCCCATCACGCGCTGGCCGCGCAGTTCGAGGCGCACAGTGTCGAACGGGTCTACCTGGCGCTGTGCCATGGTGTCCCCGAGGCGGGAGATCCGCGCCTGCGCGGTGTGCCGGGGGTGGGGTTCGAGGGTGGCGGCGTGCTGCGGATCGCCACCCGGCTGGATCGCCACCGCACCGATCGTCAGCGGCAGGCGGTCTTTTTCGACCGGGGTCGTCACGCGGTGACGCGGGCGCGGCTGATCGAGCGCTTCGGCGTCCCGCCGCAACTGGCGCTGGTGGAATGCCGACTGGAAACCGGGCGCACGCATCAGATCCGGGTGCATCTGGCACATGCCGGGCACGGGCTGGTGGGCGATCCGGTTTACGGCGGGCGGCGCAAGGTCAGCGCGACGGCGCTGCCCGCGGGCGCGGCCGAGGCGGTCGAGGGATTCGCCCGGCAGGCCCTGCATGCCGCCGTGCTGGGATTCGAGCATCCGGTGACCGGCGAACGGATGCGGTTCGACTCGCCCCTACCACAGGATATGGCGCAGCTGATCACCCTTTTGCGCGGCTGAGCGACGGAAATCGGCGCTGTCAGCGTTAACAGCTTGGTGAGGCCCTGCGGTAAAGCCTGTCGGTTGATTCCACCCTGGGCCATACTTATCTGCAC